>NZ_JAYXIH010000022.1:0-71777 GCF_036016755.1 Aurantimonas sp. A3-2-R12
GTGTGAAGGGGAACCGGTGCTGCCATGACAAACCTCCGTTTGTCACAGTGATTCAGAATTCTGTCAGCTTGGGAATCCCCGAAGAGTCGGCCTTCGCTCCCGTTGGTATGACGCATTGGTTTTAAGACCCTTTTCCCGTCGCAAGCGGCATAAGATCACCCTTTACGCGCTGGTTTTCAACCACACCCGATTGTCATGAAACGCCGCGCCGCCGAAGGGCGCCACCGGATCGGCACCGGTGAGCGTGTTGATCCCCTCCTCGTCGAGGAAATCGGTATTCGCCCAGAGCCCTTCATGGACGAGCACGCCCGGCTTGACGGTCTCGGTGATGGTCAGCGCCAGCCGAACCTCGCCCCGCTCATTGCCGATCGTCACGATATCGCCCGCGACCAGCCCCTCACGCGCCGCGTCTTCGGGATGAATCATCAGGTCCGGCGCCCCTTCCCGCGACCGCGAACCGGTCGTTTCGGCGAAAGTGGAATTCAGGAACTGCCGCGCCGGCGACGTCGCGAGCCGGTAAGGATGCGACGCGTCGGCCGCCTCGATCAGCTCGGCGTGATCCGGAAAGACCGGCAGACCCGTGACCGGCCCCTGTGGCCCTAGGCTGTCCGGCGGTCGGTTCGGCGCATGGCCGCCGATCCAGTCGGGCTTGAACCGGAACTTGCCGTCGGGCCAGGCAAAACCGTTCAGGAAATGCGCGTCCTCGAAGGGCGGCTGACAGTCGATCCAACGGTCGCGTTTCAGCCCGTCGTAACCCTCGGTGTGGCCAGCGGCCTTCACCATGTTGTCGACGAGCTGGCGTTCGCTGAGGCCGAAACCCGGCCGGTCGGCGACACCGAGGCGTTTGGCCAGCTCCTCGAAGACGAAATGGTTTGTCCGCACGGTTTGCGGCGGCTCGACCAGCTTCGGCCCCAGGACAATGTGGTTCTGGCCGCCGCCCCGATAGATGTCGTCGTGCTCCAGGAACATCGTCGCCGGCAGCACCAGGTCGGCGAGCTTGGCCGTGTCGGTCATGAACTGCTCGTGGACGCAGGTGAACAGGTCGTCCCGCGCGAAACCCCGTCGCACCAGTCGCTGCTCCGGGCAGACATTGGCCGGGTTGGTGTTCTGGATCAGCATCGCGGTGACAGGCGGCCCACCGGACAGCGCCTCCGCATCGCCGGTCAGCGCAGCCCCGATCCGGCACTGGTCGATAAAGCGGATCGACGGGTCGCGATAGGCGGTGCCCATGATCTCGCTCTTGTCGAGGCCGAAGATGTCCGAGTTCGAGTGGAATGCGCCGCCACCCTCGTATTGCCAATGGCCGTAGACGGCGGGGATCGACATCGCCGCGTGCATCGCCACGGCGCCGTTGCGCTGGCGGGTAAAGCCGTAGCCGAGGCGGAAATAGCTGCGCTGCGTGCGGCCGATCAGTGCCGCGAAGGCCTCGATCTCCTCGACGCCGAGCCCCGTGATCGCCGCCGCCCATTGCGGCGTGCGGGTCGAAAGATGCGCTTCCAGTCCGGCCGGGTCGTCGGTGTAGCGGGCGAGATAATCGCGGTCCGCCGTCCCATCGCGAAAGGCGATGTGCATCAGCGCGCAGGCCAGCGCGCCGTCGGTACCGGGCCGAAGCTTCAGCGCCAAATCGGCCTGCTTCACGGTCGCGTTGTCGTAGACGTCGATGACGACGATCTTGGCTCCGCGCTCCTTGCGGGCTTTGGCCGCGTGGGTCATCACGTTGACCTGCGTCGCCACCGCGTTGGTGCCCCAGATGATCACGCAGTCGGACTTGGCCATCTCGCGCGGGTCGGCGCCGCGCATGGCGCCGGCACCGACGAACCAGCCGGTCCAAGCCATGTTGGTGCAGATCGTGTCGAACTGGCCGGAATAGCGCTTGGCGTGGCGCAGCCGGTGGATGCCGTCGCGCTGTACCAGGCCCATCGTCCCGGCATATTGATAGGGCCAGACCGTCTCGGACCCATGCCTGGCCTCGGCCTTGATGAATTCCTCGGCCACCAGATCAAGCGCGTCGTCCCAGCCGATCTCGCGCCAGCCGCCCTCGCCTTTCGCGCCGACCCGCTGCAGCGGTTTCAGCAACCGGTCCTTGTGATGGATCCGCTCGGCATAGCGGGCGACCTTGGCGCAGATGACGCCGGCCGTGTAGTCGTTCGCCGCCGCACCACGCACGCGGCCGATCGTGCGGCTATCGAGCACCTCGACGTCGAGAGCGCAGGTGGATGGGCAATCATGCGGGCAGGCTGAGTGCCCGATGGTGACGGGGAGCGGCTTGTTCATGCCTGATCCATACCGCAGCCGGCCGCGCCGCCAAAATTCATTTTGGCGATAGCATCCATTCGCGGCGCGGTCGAAGCCGCCGGTGCTGATTTGCGCACCGGGCAAGAAAAAGGGCCGGAACGCGCGTTCCGACCCTCGTCATGCGGATTTCGCCGTCGCTCGATCAGGCGGCCTCGGCGTAGCGGGCGCGTTCTTCATCGCTCAGCGCGGGATAGTCCAGGTAGCCCTCCCTGGCGCCGCCATAGAAGGTGGCCTCGTTCCACTCGGCCAGCGGCGCGCCGATTTCGAGCCGCGCGACCAGATCCGGATTGGAGATGAAGGGCCGGCCGAAGCAGATGAGATCGGCCTCATCCGCCTCGATACGCTCGATGGCGAGCTCGCGGTCGTAGCGGTTGTTGCCCATGTAGAGACCGTCGAAATGGTCCTTCAGCGTCCATGCCTTGAAGGCGTGCGGATCGCGCTCGGTCCGCGTCGCGCCCTCGATGACATGGAGATAGACGAGCTTACGCTTCGACAATTCCTCGACATAGCGGGTGAACAGCGGCTCCGGATCGCTGTCGCGAAGATCGTTGGCCGGGCTCACCGGCGAGATGCGGATGCCGACCCGGTCGGCGCCCCAGACCTTGACCACGGCGTCGACGACTTCCAGCGGGAAGCGCATGCGGTTTTCGATCGAGCCGCCGTAATCGTCGGTCCGCTGGTTGGCGCCGTCGCGCAGGAACTGGTCGAGCAGATAGCCATTGGCCGAGTGGATCTCGACGCCGTCGAAGCCCGCCGCCTTAGCGTTTTCCGCCGCCTTCACATAGTCGGCGACGATGCGCGGCAGTTCGTCCCGGTCAAGCGCCCGCGGGGTCTCTGCGTCCTTGAGGCCATTGGCGGTAAAGGCCTGCATCTGCGGTTTGATCGCCGACGGGGCGACGGGGAGCGCGCCGCCCGGCTGCAAATCGGGATGCGAAACCCGCCCGACATGCCAGAGCTGCAGGACCATCTTGCCGCCCTCTGCATGGACGGCATCCGTCACCTTCTTCCAGGCCGCGACCTGCGCGTCGGAAAAAATGCCCGGCGTCCAGGCATAGCCACGTCCTTCGGGCGAAATGTTCGTCGCCTCGGCAATGATCAGCCCGGCGCTCGCGCGCTGGCGATAATATTCCACGTGAAGGTCGTTCGGCACGCCTGCTTCATTGGCGCGGCTGCGGGTCAACGGCGCCATGACGACGCGGTTGGCGAGCTTTATCGGGCCGAGATCGACGGGCTGAAACAGTTTCGACTGAACCATTGCGGTGTCCTTTCGTGAATGCCAAGACGGGCGAAGATGGGCGTCATGTCGCAGCCCGAGATGGGACTTTGCCGCAGCGCGGTAAGGGCTATGAACGCAGCGTTCGCCGCGAAAGCTCCTGTTCAGGCGCTGGCGTGCCCCCTGAACCCTAAGGGGGTACGGCCATGTGGCCCCCTGCAGCGCAAGAGAACGGCAGCAGGATGAACTACCGTCATGCCTATCACGCGGGAAACTTCGCGGACGTCGTGAAGCATGTGCTGATGAGCCGGCTGATCGAATACCTGAAGCGCAAGGACAAACCGTTTCGCGTCTTCGACACCCACGCCGGACGCGGTCTTTACGCCCTATCCGCCAACGAAGCGGTTCGAACCGGCGAGCATGCCGAGGGCATTGGCCGCCTGCGCGCTGCCGCCGAATTGACGACAAACCCGCTCTTCGAGCCTTATTTCACCGCGTTGCAGCCGGACTTGGAACAGGAACGTTATCCTGGCTCGCCGTTGATCGCGCGACGCCTCTTGCGCCCAAAGGATCGTTTGTCCGCCTACGAGCTTCATCCCGAGGAGGCGACGGTACTGAAAGCGGTGTTCGCAGGCGACATCCAGACCAAAGCGATCGAACTCGACGGATGGCTCGCTCTCGGCTCGCATGTGCCACCAAAGGAAAAGCGCGGACTCGTTCTGATCGACCCCCCCTTCGAAAAGCCGAGCGAGGTCGAAGATATCGTCACGGGGCTCAAGAATGCACTGCGCCGCTGGCCTGGCGGCATTTACGCCATCTGGTACCCGTTGAAACACCGGGAGACGGTGGATGCGCTGCATGACGGACTGCGAACGCTCGGCATCGCCGACATGGTAACGGCTGAATTTTTCCGCGAGCCATATTCGGCGGACCAGCGCTTCGTCGGCACCGGGATGGCGGTGATCAACCCACCCTTCGTGTTTGCCGAGGAAGCCGAAGCGATCATGAAAGCCCTGCTGCCGGTGCTGGGGCGCGACCCCGGCGCAACATATGAGGTTTTTGCGCCTTCTCCCGCCAAGCCCTGACGGCGCCTGGGCCGTTTTCATGCTAATTGTCGACAAGATCAGTCCTATCGCAGCGAGTTCCCGTCATGCGCCGTCTCCTTACCGCTCTTCTCTCTGCGTCCTTCGCCAGCTTGGCGATGACCGGCCCAACGGCCGCCGCGGACATGCAACGCTTGCAGGCGCCCGCCGTCGCGAATGCCAATGTTCCGGCCTGCGACGACGCCGATGTGCTGGCCGAGGTCGAAGACCAGTTCGAATATGGCGCCCCACGCATGCTCGAAACCAAGCTTGAGATCCTCGAATTCAGCGGCATGATCGAGACCGGCTATTTCCCGCAACGGCTGGACGAGCCACTCCCCAGCAGTCCGATCGAGCGCCGCTACTGCCAGGCGACGGCGTTGATTTCCGACGGCAAGCACCGGACGGTCTACTATGTCATCGAGCACCCGATGGGCTTTGCCGCGGCGGGCGGCCATCTCGGCAGGTTCTCGCCGGTGAAATCCTGGCGGGCCGAGGGCTGCGTGCTGGGACTTGACGAGTGGCATATCTATGGCGCCGATTGCCAGTCGCTTCGCCGGTTCCCGGCGGCGGGACGCACCAGTCCCGGCTATGTCACGAAATAAGGTCGATCCATCACCATGCGTCTATACTATTCCTCCGCCTCGCCCTTCGCGGCCAAGGCCCGCATGGCCGCGCGCCATTGTGGGATCGAGATCGAAAGCGTTGCTGTCGACACGTCGGCCGAGCCGGTCGAACTCACCTCCGCCAATCCGCTCGGCAAGATCCCCGTGCTGGTCCTCGACGACGGCACGTCGGTCTACGACAGCCGCGTCATCTGCGACCTGTTCGACCGGATGAGCGGCAACCAGCTCGTCCCGCAGGAGCTGGACGCCTGGCGGTCGGTGAACACCTTCGAGGCCGCGGCCGACGGCGTCGGCGACGCGCTGATTCTCACGGTCTACGAAGTGCGTTACCGGCCGGAAGAAAAGCGCCATCAGGCTTGGGTGGACAAACAGATGCGCAAGGCCGATCGCGGCCTGGCGTTCCTCGAAGACCATATCAACGAACTCTCCGACGAGCCGACGACCGCCCATTTCGCGCTCGCCGGCCTGCTCGGCTGGATGGCATTCCGCTTCGCTGGAAAGATCGAGAGCGAGCGGCCGAAGCTCGCGCAGTGGCTCAAGCAATTCCCCGAGCGCTTCCCTGCTTACGAGGAACTGCAGCCCCGCGCGGCGTAAGGGTCAGACGCCGGGGCGCCCGACGGTCCGGCCGGCATCAGAATTTCAGCGCGATGCCGGCGCGGATCGAGTGCTCGTCGAAGCCCGACGAGATGCTGGTATTGCCAAGGTCGTAGGTCTCGCTGCCGAAATCCGAATAGCGATATTCGAGTCGCGACGTGACGCTGTCGGAAATCTTGGCCTCGATGCCCGCGCCGAGCGTATAGCCGATGCTGGTCTGGCTGTCGGATGCACCGTTCAACGACAATTCGTTGCGAGACGCGGCGATGCCGCCGGTCGCGAAAACGAGGAACGGGTCGACCGCAACGCCGGCCCTCGCCCGCAGCGATCCAAAAATATTCGTTTCAGCGTCGATCGGCGCGCCGATGGCGCCGTTGAAGCCGCGGCCGTCCACACCCGAGCCGCCGATATCGGCCTCGATTCCGTAGACGATGCGATCGGTTTGCAGATTGTAGCCGGTGTAGACGCCCCCGACGAAGCCGTCGCCGTCGAAGGTGGCACCGCCGGACTGATCGAAATTGGAGGTGTTGTAGCCAACAAAGGCTCCCGCATAAGGGCCGGACCACACGTAAACCGGAACGGACGGGGCCAGCGGGGCCGGCACGGGTGGCTGCGGGCTGTCGAAGACCGTATCGGCCGCATGGGCCGACGTTGCCAACAGCGCAACGGCCAAGCTGACCACCAAATGTCGAAGCGGCATCACCATAGGGCTTCTCCTATCTTCAACCGACCGCATTCTGCTCTCGTGGAGCCGAGCGAGGTCCGGAACGCTCTCGTCAAAATGACATCGCATTCATGATCAGTAGATGGGGTGCGGTGTGTCAGGCGAACAGGACCTGCCTCGGGTCACCGCGTTGCCATCGATGAATTTTTTGTCGGCGTTGCCGATTTGCAACTTGCGTATCGTCAACCTGCCAGCGGCGCATCCCGGCGGGTGGGTTGTCCACTGAAAGCCCCGTGAATTTCCTCTTTCGCGCAATCATATAAGAAGCCGGATGATAGAAACGGACGGACATAAGCCGATCGTGTCCGCAACGCCTTTTCTAGAGAGTCCGGCTGAGCGCTGAACCGCGCGTGCCGGCCCAGGATGACATGACCGCCCAAACCGAAGACTTAGACGACGAGCTTGTGCCCGAGACCGGGGCCGCCACCACCGATACGGCGGCCGCTATCGGCGCCTCGCTGATCGCCGCGATAGACTGGGACGATGCCGGCAAGTTCGTCGCCGGTGATCTCGTCGGGGTTGAGCTGATCGCGGCGCTGGCAAAGCGCCTGCCCAACCAATCCGGCGTCTACCGCATGTTCGGCAAGGACGGCGAGGTTCTCTACGTCGGCAAGGCCCGCTCCTTGAAGAAGCGGGTGACGAGTTACACGCGGATGGGCGGTCACACCCAGCGCATCGCCCGCATGATCCGCGAAACGCGGCAGATGGAATTCGTCACCACGCGCACCGAGACCGAGGCGCTGCTGCTCGAAGCCAATCTGATCAAACGCCTCAGACCTCGCTTCAACGTCCTGATGCGGGACGACAAGTCGTTTCCCTATATCCTCGTCAGCGAGGACCACGAAGCGCCAGCGATCATGAAGCATCGCGGCGGGCGTTCGCGAAAAGGCAGCTATTTCGGCCCCTTCGCCTCGGCCGGCGCAGTCGGTCGCACGATCAACTCGCTGCAACGGGCCTTCCTGCTCAGAACCTGCACCGATTCGGTCTATGAGAGCCGGACGCGCCCGTGCCTGCTCCATCAGATCAAGCGCTGCTCGGCCCCCTGCACCGGCGAGATCGGAATCGACGATTATCGAGGTCTCGTGAACGAGGCCAAGGCGTTCCTGTCCGGCCGCTCCAACCAGATCAAGAACGGCATGGCCGCCGCGATGCAGGACGCGTCGGACGACCTCGATTTCGAGCGCGCCGCCATCTACCGCGACCGTCTTGCCGCGCTGTCGCACGTCCAGAGCCATCAGGGCATCAATCCGGCCGGGATCGAGGAGGCGGACGTCTTCGCCATCCATCAGGAGGGCGGCCTTACCTCGATCCAGGTGTTCTTCTTCCGCACCGGCCAGAACTGGGGCAACCGGGCCTATTTTCCCAAGGCCGACCCCTCGCTGGAGGCAGCCGAGGTGCTGGGAGCCTTCCTGGCGCAATTTTATGACGACAAACCGGCTCCGCGGCTGATCCTGCTGCCGATCCAAGTCGAGGATGAAGCGCTGCTCGCGGAAGCCCTCAGCGTCAGGGCCGAACGGCGCGTCGAGATCGCTGTGCCCTCGCGCGGGCTGAAGAAGGATCTGGTCAACCATGCCGCCGCTAACGCCCGCGAGGCGCTCGGGCGTCGGCTGGCCGAAACCTCGTCCCAGGCGCGGCTGCTCAAGGGCTTGCGGGAAACCTTTGCCCTGCCCCATCCGCCCCGACGAATCGAGGTCTACGACAACTCCCACATCATGGGCACCAACGCTGTCGGCGCGATGATCGTCGCCGGGCCGGAGGGGTTTGCCAAGAATCAGTACCGCAAGTTCAACATCAAGGGCGCGGACATCACGCCGGGTGACGATTTCGGCATGATGAAAGAGGTCATGACGCGGCGGTTCTCGCGGCTGCTCAAGGAGCACGCAGAAGGCCCGCAGGCTCCTGAACCCGTCGTCGAGGAAGACGAGGATGACGCCGCACTGTCCGACACAGCGATGCCGGCCTGGCCCGACCTTGTTCTGATCGACGGCGGCAAGGGTCAGATTTCCGCAGTGCGCGGGATTCTCGCCGAGCTGGGCATCGCCGACAAGGTCACCACGATCGGCGTCGCCAAGGGCGTCGACCGTGACGCCGGGCGTGAGCGATTCGTCACCGAGGGCCGCGAGCCGTTCTCACTGCCACCGCGCGACCCGGTTCTGTATTTCCTGCAACGGCTGCGCGACGAGGCGCACCGTTTCGCCATCGGGTCGCATCGCGCCCGCCGCAAGAAGGATCTGGTCAAGAATCCGCTCGACGAGATCGCCGGCATCGGACCGAGCCGCAAGCGTGCGCTGCTCCATCATTTCGGCACGGCGAAGGCCGTTTCACGGGCGGCCTTGAGCGACCTGCGGGAGGTCGAAGGCGTCTCCGCCACGATGGCGAAATCGATCTACGACCATTTCCACGAGCAAGGATGAGACAATCGTCGCGTTTCGTTGCGATGATGACGGTTGACGTGAGGCCGACGGACGGGCTTGTACTGTCGCGCACAGCCGAAGCGGACGATCTCATGGCATCTCAGGCCCTCAGCCTACCCAACATCCTCACCTATGCACGCATTGTCTGCGTGCCGCTGGTCGTCGCCTGCTTTTTTGTGGAGGGCGAATTCAACGCCTCGGAAGCGGCGCGGTGGTGGGCGCTGTTCATCTTCGTGGCCGCAAGCATCACCGACTTCTTCGACGGCTACCTGGCGCGCGCCTGGCAGCAGACCTCGACGATCGGGCGCATGCTCGACCCGATCGCCGACAAGCTTCTGGTCGCGGCAGCGCTGCTCCTGCTCGCGGCCGCGAATACCATCGTTGGCTGGAGCCTTTGGGCGGCGATCGTGATTTTATGCCGCGAGATTCTCGTCTCCGGGCTCCGGGAATATCTGGCGGAGCTCAAAGTGTCCGTTCCGGTCACCCGCCTCGCCAAGTGGAAAACGACGATGCAGATGATCGCCATCGGCTTTCTGCTCGCCGGCCCGGCGGCCGACAAGATCATTAGCTTCACCACTGAAACCGGGATCGGGCTCTTGTGGATTTCGGCGATCATCACGCTCTATACGGGCTATGATTATTTCCGGGCCGGGCTTCGGCACATCGACGTTTGACCGTCACGCCTCTGGATCGCGGCGGCGCGAAAACCCATCTGTTCTTCTGAACGATTGACGAGGTCCACGGCCATGAAACTTGCTTATTTCGCATGGGTCCGCGAGCGGATCGGCGTCGCCGAGGAAGAGGTGGAACTGCCGGCCGGCATCACCACCGTTGCGGATCTGCTGCATTGGCTGAAGGGCCGTGGCGAGACCTACGACATGGCGCTGCAGGCGCCCGAGATCATCCGCGTCGCGATCGACCACGAGCATGTCGATCATTCCGAGCCGATCGCCGGCGCCAGGGAGATTGCACTGTTTCCGCCGATGACGGGCGGCTGACCATGGCCGCGAAATCCGATCGATCGGCCGTCAGCGATCCTTCTGGCATATCGCCGGTGGTGCGAATTCAGGCCGATCGCATCGACATCACCGCCGAGATCGCAGCCATGACGGGTGGCGCGGCCGAGGGCGCGGTCGGCGGCCTCGTCAGCTTTTCCGGCTATTGCCGCGACGAAGGCGGGCGTCTCCGCGCCCTCGAGCTCGAACACTATCCGGGCATGGCCGAGCGCGAAATCGAGAGGATAGCGCGCGAGACAATCTCTCGCTGGCCCCTCCTCTCCTGCCGTGCCATCCATCGCTTCGGCCTGATCGTGCCCGGCGAAGAGATCGTCTTTGTCGCCTGTGCCTCGGAGCACCGCCAGGCGGCCTTCGAGGCGGCCTCCTATCTGATGGACTTCCTCAAGACGCAGGCGCCATTCTGGAAGCGGGAGCATCTGAAGGACGGTGCGACGGGCGGCTGGGTTGAGGCGAAGGACACCGACGACAGCGCCGCCGATCGCTGGCACCGGCTCTGACGCAAGGATCGATTGCCGCGTTCGACGGCTCGCACGATCGCCGCCATCGTCGTCGAATACAAAAAAGGGAGGCACGTGGCCTCCCTCCAAACCCCTTTATCGAGGGCCGCATTCAGACTGATAGCCTTAGCCGACGATCTCGGTCTCGGAGAACCAGTAGGCGATTTCTTGCTGCGCGGTCTCTGGCGCATCCGATCCATGCACGGAGTTCTCGCCGATCGACTGGGCGTGCGCCTTGCGGATGGTGCCCACAGCGGCGTCGGCCGGGTTGGTCGCGCCCATGATTTCGCGATTGCGCGCGATGGCGTTCTCGCCCTGGAGAACCTGCACGATCGTCGGACCCGACGACATCGACTCGACGAGTTCGCCGAAGAACGGCCGCTCCTTGTGGACCGCGTAGAAGCCCTCGGCTTCGCGGCGGCTCATCCAGACCCGCTTGGACGCGACGACCGTCAGACCGGCCTCCTCCAGCATCTTGGTGATGGCGCCCGTGAGGTTGCGACGGGTGGCATCGGGTTTGATCATCGAGAACGTGCGTTCGACCGCCATGGCGTGGTCCTTCTTTCGGAATGGTTCGGGAAAAATGTGGGCGACCTATACCCGCCGGCCCGAGGACGGGCAAGGCATGGACTGAAGCTGGAGACCAGAAGACCCTAACCGGGATTGCCATGACAACCTCGCTGGAGGTCCCGCCGATACCGATGCCCCCTTTCGCACTGCCGCATACCGTGGCAAAAGCCGCCCATGCTCCAGATAACCGACCTTTCCGCGCGCGTCGCCGGGCGCCTTCTCATCGATCATGCCAGCCTGACGCTGCCGAGCGGCACCAAGGCGGGTTTGGTCGGACGCAACGGCGCCGGCAAATCGACCTTGTTTCGCATCATCACCGGCGATCTCGCTGCCGAGACCGGCTCAGCCTCCTATCCGAAGAACATGCGCCTCGGCCAGGTGGCTCAGGAGGCCCCGGGCACGGAAGAGTCGCTGATCGAGATCGTCCTGAAGGCCGATACGGAACGCCTCGCCCTCCTCGACGAAGCCGAGACCGCAAGCGATCCGCACCGCATCGCCGACATTCATTTACGCCTCGCCGACATCGACGCCCACTCGGCCGAAGCCCGTGCCTCGGCGATCCTGTCCGGCCTCGGTTTCGACATGGCCGCGCAGGCCCGTCCCGCCTCGTCCTTTTCCGGCGGCTGGCGAATGCGCGTCGCACTCGCGGCGGTGCTGTTCTCGCGGCCCGATGTGCTGCTGCTCGATGAGCCGACCAACTATCTCGACCTCGAGGGCACCCTGTGGCTCGAGAATTTCGTCGCCCGCTATCCCTATACCGTGATCGTGATCAGCCATGATCGCGACGTCCTCAACAATGCCGTCAACTCGATCATTCATCTCGATCAGAAGAAGCTGGTCTTCTATCGCGGCGACTACGACCAGTTCGAGCGTCAGCGCGCCGAGAAGCTGCTGTTGCTGCAAAAGGCGATCGTCAAGCAGACCGCCGAGCGCAATCACATGGAAGCCTTCGTCGAACGCTTCCGGGCCAAGGCGTCCAAGGCACGGCAGGCACAGTCGCGTCTCAAGGCACTCGAGCGGATGCAGCCGCTGCAAGGGATCGTCGAGGAGCACGTCACGCCCTTCATCTTCGACGCTCCCGAAAAGGCGGCAGCGTCGCCGATCATCCGTATGGAAGGCGTCTCCGTCGGCTATCAGCCCGGGCGTCCGATCCTGTCGAAGCTCGACCTGCGGATCGACACCGACGACCGCATCGCCCTCTTGGGTCAGAACGGCAACGGCAAATCGACCTTCGCCAAACTCCTGGCCGAGAGGCTGCGGGAGCAATCCGGCACGGTCACCCGCGCGCCGGGGCTCAAGATAGCCTTTTTCGCCCAACACCAGATCGACGATCTGCGGCCGGCGGAAAGTGCGGTCCAGCACGTGCGCCGCCTGATGCCGGACGCGCCGGAAGCCAAGGTCCGTGCCAAGGTCGCGCGCATGGGCTTGCCGACCCAGAAGATGGACACGGCCGCCGAAAAGCTCTCGGGCGGCGAAAAGGCGCGGCTTTTGATGGGGCTGGCGACGATCGACGCGCCAAACCTCCTCATTCTCGATGAGCCGACCAACCACCTCGACATCGAGGCGCGCGAGAGTCTGGTGCGCGCCCTCAACGATTATCCGGGCGCGGTCATCCTGATCAGCCATGACCGCCACATGGTCGAGGCGACGATGGATCGGCTGTGGATCGTCGCCGAAGGCACGGTATCGCGGTACGACGGCGATCTGGAGGACTACAAGAAGCTTGTCCTGTCCGGCGGGACCAAGGGCAGTGGCGTGCAGGATCCGGGCGACAATCCACAGGCATCAGAACCCGCCCCTTTGTCCAAGATCGACCAACGCCGTATCGCCGCCGAGAAGCGCGAATCGCTCAAGCCGCTCAAGCAGAAGATCAGCCAGCTGGAAATCCAGATCTCGCGGCTACAGAAGACCCTTGAGGGACTCGACGAGTCGCTCGGTGACCCGGCGCTCTACACGCGCGATCCGGCGCGGGCGAGCGCCCTCAACAAGCAGCGGTCGGATGCCGCGAAGACGCTCGCTGGCTGCGAGGAAAACTGGCTGGCACTCACCGAAGAGCATGATTCCGCAATGGCGGCAGAGTAGGCGCGGCGAGCGCAAAGCAGCGCAGGAGCGGTATCAGTCACGCGGTGGACGCTACACCTTCTTGACCCACCTGCCCCCATCGGTCTGCTGCCAATAGGTGACGTCGTGGCCGGCGGCTTTCTCGACCGTCCAGCGCTCCCGCGCCCGGCCGATCTGGTCCTCGTCATGGCCATCGAAGAGATAGACCGCGCGGACATAGCGATCGAGCGCGGCGGGCGCCGCGCCTTCGACCAGGAACCGCACATGCGGATCGTTACCCTCCTGACCCGCCTCGACGGTCAGCAAGATCGGCTGCAGCGCGCCGGAGCCGTCGGCATCGCTGCCGTGCGGCAGAAAGCTCTCGTCCTTGTAGACCCAGAGATGATGGTCGAGAGCGTCGCGACGCTCCTCGCTGGCAAATTGCACGACGACGCGCCAGCCCTTGGCCAAGCTTCGCTCAAGAAGGCCCGGCAGGGCGTCCTCGAGCCGACTTTCCGTCAGATGGTAGAACAGGACCTCGGTCATGAAGCCCGGCCCGTCCTAGTGTGACTGATAGTGGTCGGCGACGAGCTGGTTAAGCAGACGCACACCATAACCCGACGCCCAGGACTGATTGTATTCGTTGGACGGCGAGCCCATCGCGGTACCGGCGATGTCGAGATGCGCCCAGGGAACGTCGTTGACGAAGCGCTGCAAGAACTGCGCCGCGGTGACCGATCCGGCCGCACGACCGCCGCCGATATTCTTGATGTCGGCGAATTTGCCTTCGATCATCTTGTCATATTCGGGAGCGAGCGGCAGCCGCCAGACCTTCTCGCCTGACGTCTTACCGGCAGCCGTCAGGCGCTCGGCGAGTTCGTCATTGTTGGAGAAGAGCCCGGCATGATGATTGCCGAGCGCCACGATGATCGCCCCGGTCAGGGTGGCGAGATCGATCATGAACTTAGGCTTGAACCGGTCCTGACAGTACCAAAGCGCGTCGGCCAGCACCAAGCGTCCCTCGGCGTCGGTGTTGAGGACCTCGATCGTGGTACCGGACATCGCCTTGACGATGTCACCTGGGCGCTGAGCGTTGCCGTCGACGGCGTTCTCCACCAATCCGACGATGCCGATCGCGTTGACCTTGGCCTTGCGGCCGGCGAGTGCCCGCATCAGGCCGGCGACTGCCGCCGCGCCGCCCATGTCGCCCTTCATGTCTTCCATCGACGCGGACGGCTTGATCGAAATGCCACCGGTGTCGAAGACGACGCCCTTCCCTACGAAGGCGATCGGCGCCTCGCCCTCGGGACCGCCGTTCCAGCGCATGATCGCCATCCGAGGCGGGCGGGGCGAGCCCTGCGCAACGCCGAGAAGCGCATCCATCTTCAGATCGCGCATTTCCTTTTCGGTCAGGATCTCGACCTCGAGTCCGTGTTCACCAAGCGCCGCGATGCGATCGGCGAACTCGACCGGCCCGAGAGTATTGGCCGGCTCGTTGACGAGATCGCGGGCGAGCATCGTCCCCGCGGCAACTGCTTCCGCGACCTGGTAGGCGGCCCTGGCCGCATCCGGATTCTCGACGGCGATCGCGATCCGCGTCACCACGTCGGGCTCCTCAGGCTCTTCGTCTTTCTTCGGCTTCTTGGTCTTGTAGAGATCAAAATCGTACGATCGCAATGTCGCGCCGACCGCCAGGGTCGCGGCGTTCTCCGCGCTGACAGATTCTCCAGCGGGCCGTTCGCAGCGCACGGTGACGGCTTCGGCGCCCTTGGTTTTCGCGGCAATCACCCCGCCAATCTTCAGCCAATCCTCTTCCACCAGCGCCTTGTCGGAATGGGTGCCGACGACCAACAGGCGATCGACAGCCACCTCGCCTGGCGCCAGAAGATCCAGCGTGGCCAGCGACTTACCTTTAAATTTTGCGACCTTCGCGGCCTTCTCCACCAGCGCCTTCACCCGGGCATCAATGCCATCGGCCAGCGCTCCCGCTTTCCCGGCCAGCACAACCATGACGCCTTTGGGCGTTGCATCGCGCGAGACGAATTCGATCGTTGGAAGAGTGGCCATGAAAACTCCTGGAAGATTGTCCTGACTGGACCGGGTCGGCAGCAGCGGTTGTATCGCTCGCCCCTATGATGGTCCCGACCATAGGCTTTGCAAGAGCGATCGCAGCCGTTACACGACGTTAACCACAGTCCTTCGCCCTTCTTTAGCCAAGCTGCTACTGCTATTCGCGGGGCATCGTCCGGCTTTCGGTCAGCCTCGGACGCTAAAAGGCCAAGAGTGATGCCATCGGGCGGCACCTTGTAACGCGCGAGTCTCATGACGCTCCTCGAACGATATCTCTTCAAACGCGCCATTACCTATGCCGCAGCTTCTCTGGCGTCGTTGGTGTTGATCGTCTGGATCGTGCAGGCGCTGGCCCGCATCGATATCATCAAGACCAGCGCATCGGCGGCGGGCAACATTTTCTGGATCGCCCTGATGCTGCTTCCAGATTTGACAGCCGGGGTGGTCCCATTCGCGGTCCTCATCGGCGCGATCCAGGCACTGAACTCGCTGAACACCGACTCCGAACGTCCGGTCATTGCCGCGTCTGGCGCCTCACAATCGGTGATCGCCAAACCCATTATCGCGCTCGGCTTGATCGGCGGACTGCTTATTTTGTTTATCGCCCACATCATCGGCCCAGCCTCGGCGAGCGCCTTTCAAAACGGAATCCGCTCGATCAATGCCGACACCATTACGCTGTTTCTGCAGCCGGGCCGGTTCGAACGGGTGCAACCCGGGCTCGTGGTCAGCATCGGCGCCGCGCGGGGCTCGACCGTCGAAAGTCTCGTCATTGCCGATACGCGCGACGAGACGACCGATCTGACCTATTTCGCCCGCGAGGCAAAAATCCTCAAGCAGGACGACCAATCGCTGCTCCTGCTCTACGACGGCCAACTGCATCGTCGGAGCAAATCCGATGGCGGGATCTCCGTGATCGAGTTTCAGACCTATGCTTTTGACCTTGCAGAGCTGAAACCCGCCACGCAAGGCGACTGGATCCGGGCGTCCGAGCGGAGCACTTTCGCGCTGATTTGGCCCGACCCGAACGATACGCTCTCCCAGACTCGGCCCTCCGTCCTGACGGAGGAATTGACGGACCGGATGACGAACTGGCTTTACGCTTTGGCCTTCGCGTTATGGGCGGTGGTGGTCGCCGGCCAGCCGCGCACCAATCGGCAAGGTACCGGGCCGGCGATGGCCCTTGGGCTGATTGGCGGCCTGGGTCTGAAGGCGATCGGCTTCGTGACGCTATCGCTGATCGAAGAGAGCTACGCCTGGGTCCTGGTGACATATGCGCTACCGCTCGGCGCCATCGCCCTGAACGCCGTCCTGATCATGCGCGATTTCAATCTGTCCCGCTGGTCGCTCTTCGAAAAGTTCGCCAACGCGTCATATCGAATCGGTGCGGCGATCGGGCCTTGGATGCCGTTTCGCCAGTCAGCGCGGGGCGCCGCCGGACGATGACCAACTGGACTTTGAACCGTTATTTCTTCCGACTTTACGTGGTCAGCTTCCTGTCGACGCTGCTTGCCGTCTTCGCGCTGATCTATCTGATCGATATGATCGAGATCAGTCGGCGGGGCGGCCTCCCGGATGTGGGCGTCGGAGCGGTGGCCCTGTTTTCGGCGTTGCGCGTCCCCTCATTTATCGGCCAGGCATTTCCTTTCATTATCCTGTTCTCATCGGTGTACACGCTGCTGACACTCAATCGCCGGCTTGAGCTCGTCGTCGCCCGCGCCTCGGGCGTGTCGATCTGGCAGATTCTGATCCCTTTCGCAGCCGGCTCCCTGCTCATCGGCCTCGCGGCCACCTTCGTCTACAATCCACTGTCGGCCTATACGAAGTCTCTCGCCCAGGACATGCAGGCCATGTCCGACGGCACGGCGCTCGCCGACGATTCCGACCGCGTCCCGTGGCTGAGGCAGAGCAGCGAAGGAATCAGCTCGATACTCGGCGCGAC
Source organism: Aurantimonas sp. A3-2-R12 (assembly GCF_036016755.1). Classification (NCBI taxonomy): domain Bacteria; kingdom Pseudomonadati; phylum Pseudomonadota; class Alphaproteobacteria; order Hyphomicrobiales; family Aurantimonadaceae; genus Aurantimonas; species Aurantimonas sp. A3-2-R12. Next base: position 17,084 of record NZ_JAYXIH010000022.1, read on the forward strand.
GACGGTGGCGCGTAACGGCGCGCTCCTGGGCGGCGTGACGGCGTTCGTGCTGGGCGATGACGGAATTGTGCGCGATCGCATCGATGCTCCCCGCGCCACCCTGACCGACGGAGCATGGATCCTCGAAGAACCGCGCATCACGCGCATCGGCCGCACACCGGAGTATCCAGCAAGCTATCGGCTTCCGACCAGTCTCAAGCCCGAATATATCGAGCAACGTCTTGCCGACCCGGAGGCGATCTCGATCTGGGAGCTCGGATCGAAGATAAACGTGGCGGCGAGCCTTGGCTTTAACTCCATGGCATTTTCGATGCAGTACAATACCCTGATCGCCCAGCCGGCGCTGTTCATCGCTATGACCTTGCTCGCCGCGACCGTGGCAACGAGGTTTTCGCGGACCGGCCAATCTGGTAGGACGATAGCAGGTGGCGTATTGGCCGGTTTCGTGCTGTACGTCGTGACGTTTCTGGCGAAAGCCCTGGGTAGCAACTCGGTGGTTCCGCCTGTAATTGCCGCCTGGTTTCCGGTCCTGGCGGCAGGACTGGTTGGGGTAACGATCCTGCTCCATCAAGAGGATGGCTGAGTCATGAGTGCGAGGGGGACCGATCGCGGACGACTGGGGGGGACCCGGTCGCATCTGAAAGCCTTTCTTCTGGTGGGAACGGCCGCTTGCGGCCTCGGTTTCGCTGGCACGCTCGCGTATGCTCAATCGACACTTCCGACGGACATTGCTGCTCCCGATGGGGCGCAGATGTTTCTCGAAGCCGATACGGTTACCTATGACAGCGACAGCTCGGTCGTAACGGCTTCCGGCGGCGTCCAGATCGACTACGGATCCTACAAGCTGGTCGCCCGCCAAGTCGTCTACGACCAGAAGACCCGTCGGCTGGTCGCGTCCGGCGATGTCGAATTGCAACAGCCTGACGGCAATAAGCTCTACGCGGACACGATCGACATCACCGACGATTTCCGCGATGGCTTCGTCAAGGCGCTGCGGATCGAGGCGCCCGACAACACGCGCTTCGCCGCAACCGAGGCGGTCCGGCGCGACGGCAGCGTCACGACATTCCAGCAAGGCGTCTATACGGCGTGCGAGGCATGCCGGGCGCATCCGGATCGGGCGCCGCTCTGGCAGGTGAAGGCGCGCAAGATTGTCTGGGACCAGACCGAGAAAGAGATCCGCTATTATGGCGCGCGCTTCGAATTCTTCGGCGCCCCGATCGCTTACCTGCCCTATTTCCAGTCCCCGGACCCGACGGTCAAACGCAAATCCGGGTTTCTGACGCCGGCTTTCCGTTCGTCCGAGGAACTGGGCTACGGGCTGCGCGTGCCGTATTTCATCGCACTGTCCGACGACAAGGACGTCACGGTCGCGGGCACCTACTACACAAAGCAGGGCTTCCTGGCCGAGGCCGAATATCGCCAGGCGGTCAGCAACGGCTTTTTCACTCTGCAGACGGCGGGAATCATCCAGCAGGATCCTGGTGCTTTTGCCGACAAGAATACCGCCTCCTACACCACCCCCGATTTCGCCAACACCGACCGCGGCATGATTGGCACGACGGGGCGCTTCGCGCTGAACGAGCGTTGGACCGTCGGTTGGGACATTCTCCTGCAATCGGATGAGAACTTCTCGGCCACCTACGACATCGCGAATTTCGGTTCGACCTTGCATACGTCGGAAATCTACCTGACCGGCCTCGGCGACCAGAGCTACTTCGACCTGCGCGGCCAAAAGTTCGAATATCAGTCGGTGAATCCCAATCAGGACGACACGCAGCCGCTCGTCGCCCCGGCCTTCGACTACGAACGGATCGAACAGGAGACCGTCCTCGGCGGCGAAGTGAAGCTGGACCTCAATGTCGCTTCGCTCTACCGGGATGAGGATTCGCTCTCCAGGATTTGTGAACCGTCGGCAATTCTCGAGATCGACAGCCGAACGGTTTGCCGCAAGTACCGGACCGACATCCTACGTTACAATGGCCTCGAAGGCGACTACTCCCGCGGCACCGCGCAAGCAGCCTGGAGCGACACCTATACGCTGTCATCGGGGCTTGTCCTCAGTCCAACCGCATCCTTGCGCGGCGACCTCTTCGCCACGGACATGGAATCCGATGGGATTGGCAGTTCCATCGGCGCACTCACTCGTGACGAGTCCGGTGCACGCGGCATGGCGACGGCTGCGATCGAGGCGCGCTATCCCTATCTGATCGAAACCGCGAACGCCTCCCATGTAATCGAGCCGATCGGCCAAATCGTCGTTCGGCCGGATGAGACCCAAATCGGTTTCGTTCCGAACGAGGACGCGCAGAGCCTCGTCTTCAACACCGGCAATCTGTTCCAGCTCGACAAATTCTCCGGCTACGACAGGATCGAGGGCGGAACCCGCGCCAATGTCGGCCTGCGCTACGCCGGAGCGCTGGACAGCGGCTATACGATCGATGCCGTCGTCGGCCAGTCCTACCAGCTGGGCGGAATCAATTCGTTCGCCCAAACCGATTTGGCGCTCGTGGGCTTCGATTCCGGCCTCGAGACCGACCGCTCCGACTATGTGACCTCTTTGGCCTTCGGGACGCCGATCGGGTTCGAATTCGGTGCCCAGGGACGGTTCGACGAGGTCGACTACGCTTTGCGCCGAAGCGATGTCTACGGCTCCTATTCTTCAGCTCTGGCCAGCGCGCAGATCACCTACACGAACATCGCGGCCCAGCCGACCTATGGCTCGATCTCCGATCGCAGCCAGGTCACGGCCTCAGGCAGCCTGAAATTCGCTGAAAACTGGACGGCTTCCGGTGCTTTGGGCTACGACATTGAAAACAGCGCGGTAGTCGAAAAGAAGTTCGGCATCGGGTATGCCGACGAATGTTTCAGCCTGCTTGTTTCCTACAGCGATACGATCGATCGTTATACGCAGGAGTCGAATTCGAAGACGCTGATGTTCCAGGTCGGCCTGCGAACGATCTCCGATTTCAGTCAATCCTACGATCTGAGTGAAGAGAAGTAGTCCCGCACCCGGCCTTCGTAGGTTCGGAGCCGCCCTTCGTCGCTGGGGTACGCGAGGCACTTGCCATCACCATCCTTTCGCCAAAGCCTCGCTATAGGTGACGTACCAATGTACCTGCACGCCATCATCAAGGGAGTTGGTCGGACCATGACCGTTCGCGATTTCATCAACCACACAGCGGTTGCCCTTGCCCTTGTTGCCGCGTCCGCGACAATGGTTGCCACCACGGGGGCTCCCGCCCAGGCGGCGTCCGAGGTTAGCATCGTCGTCAACAATCAACCGATCACGACCTATCAGATCCGCCAGCGCGCGGCCTTCCTCAAACTGCGCCGGGTCGGTGGCAACGCCACGCAAAAGGCGACCGACGAGTTGATCGACGAGGAACTGAAGAAACAGGAAATCCGGCGACGCGGGATCAACATCCCCGATGCTGCCGTCGAGGAGGCCTTCGGAAAATTCGCGGCGGATAACAAAATGAACCAGACGCAATTGAGCGAAGTGCTCACGCGCGCCGGTTTTTCCGCAAGCGCCTTCAAGGATTACATCCGCGTCCAGATGGGCTGGGGTCAGGCCATCCAGTCCAAGCTGCGGACCAGCGACAAGCTCAGCGAGCAGGAGGTCGTTCAGCGCATGCTCGCTCAGGGCGGCAAGAAACCGACGACCACCGAATACACGCTGCAGCAAGTCATTTTCGTCGTACCCGACGGGCAGCGTAAATCGCTCCTCGGCAAGCGGACGAGCGAGGCCAACAGCATGCGCTCGCGCTTCCGCTCGTGCGAGTCGACCTACGACGTCGCCAAGTCGCTGCGGGATGTGACCGTGCGCGATCTCGGCCGCGTTGCCCAGCCGGAACTGCCGCCACGTTGGAAGGACGACATCATCAACACGTCGGTCGGCAGGACGACGCCGGTGAAGGAAACCGACCGCGGCGTCGAGTTCATCGCCGTCTGCAACAGCCGCAACATTTCGGACGATATCGCCGCGGCCATGGTGTTCCAGTCGCGCGACTTGGAAAAGCTGGGCGAAGGTGGCGAGCCAGATGCGGCCTTCCTCAAGGAACTCAAGAGTAAGGCCCGGATCGTCCGCCGATGAGTTCACCGGCCACACAGGCCTCGACCAATCTCGCGCCGATCGCGGTCACTGTGGGCGAACCGTCGGGGGTGGGACCCGACATCGCCCTGGCGATCCATGTCCATCACCGGAACGATCTGCAGTTGTTTTTTCTCCTCGCCGATCCGGTGATGCTGGCCAAGCGGGCAAACCGCCTCGGTTACGACGTCGACATCCACACCATCGCGACGCCGTCTGAGATGGCAGCGATCCGGCCAGGCGCGCTGGCGGTGCTCCCGTTGGTGAACCGTCATCTCGAAGCCCCCGGCGTCGTCGATCCCGTCAACGCGGCCGGCACGATCGAGGCGATCGACCGGGCGACGGCGCTGGTTCTTGAAGGTCAGGCCTCCGCGCTGGTCACGGGCCCGATCGACAAGAAAGCGCTATACGACTTCGGGTTTCGACATCCCGGCCATACCGAGTATCTCGCCGATCTCTGCGGGAGACGACTCGGTGCATCGTTCACCCCGGTGATGCTCCTGACCGGGCCGGAACTGTCCTGCGTTCCCGTGACGATCCATATTCCCATCGCCGCGGTTCCCGGCAGCCTGACAGCCGAACTCATCGAAACGACATGCCGGATTGTCGCGGCCGACTATCGCGAGCGCTTGGGAATCCCGGCGCCGCGCCTGGCGGTATCCGGCCTCAACCCCCATGCCGGTGAAAAGGGCGCGATCGGCAGCGAAGACGAGGCGGTCATACGGCCGGCAATCGCGCATCTGCGCGCCGCCGGGATCGACGCATTCGGGCCGCTGCCCGCCGATACGATGTTCCATCCTGAGGCGCGGCGCGGCTATGACGTCGCCATTTGCATGTATCACGATCAGGCATTGATCCCGGCGAAGACGCTCGCCTTCGACCAGACCGTCAATGCGACGCTCGGCCTGCCGATCATCCGAACGTCTCCCGACCACGGCACTGCCTCTGACATCGCCGGAACAGGGAAAGCGCGCGCCGACAGCTTCATCGCTGCTCTGCGTCTCGCCGACAGAATGGCGACAGCAGCCGCCGTTGCAAGCACGGCCACCGGCGCGTGAGCCCGTCTGATACGCTGCCGCCCTTGCGCGCCGTGATGACCGAGCATGGCCTCGATCCAAAGCGCGGTCTCGGCCAGAACTTTCTGCTCGACCTCAATCTGACGGCGCGGATCGCGCGGCAGGCGCATCCGCTTGTTGGAGCAACGATCGTCGAGGTCGGTCCTGGGCCCGGCGGACTCACGCGCGCCCTACTGGCCGAGGGTGCCGATCGGGTCATCGCAATCGAAAAGGACGGGCGCTGTCTGCCGGCGCTCAGGGCGATCGCGGCTCACTACCCTGGCCGTCTTGAGATCATTGAAGCCGACGCGCTGACAATCGATCCGGCGACGATCGCGCATGCCGGGCCGCTGAAGATCGTGGCCAACCTGCCCTACAATGTCGGAACCCAACTGCTTTTGAATTGGGTCGCGACGGCGCACTGGCCGCCCGTGTGGTCAAGCCTGACGCTGATGTTCCAACGCGAGGTGGCCGAACGCATCGTCGCGGTCCCAGGCTCGGATCATTACGGCCGCCTCGGTGTGCTTACTGGCTGGCGGACACGCGCGCGCATCCTGTTCGACGTCTCACGAGAGGCGTTCACGCCCCCCCCAAAGGTGACCTCGTCCGTGGTCCATCTGCTGCCGATAGCCGATCCCGAACCGGCTTCGCTCGACGCGCTCGAGCGCGTCACCGCTGCCGCATTCGGTCAGCGTCGCAAGATGTTGCGCCAGAGCCTCAAATCCCTGGGCGGCGAAGCGTTGCTCGAAGCGGCGGACATCGACCCGCGGCGCCGCGCCGAGACGCTGACCGTCTCGGAGTTCGTCCGCCTCGCCAATCAAATCCGTAGCGCNTGCTCGAAGCGGCGGACATCGACCCGCGGCGCCGCGCCGAGACGCTGACCGTCTCGGAGTTCGTCCGCCTCGCCAATCAAATCCGTAGCGCGTAGCTTCTAATCGATCTCTTCGGCGAGCAGCGTGGCGGTAAAGTCGAACAATCCCGGTCGCCGGTCGCGGCGAAGCCGCTCGGCGTTGATGATCGATCGCACCGCCGAAAAGGCGCGGTCCAGATCATCATTGACGACCACATAGTCGTAATCGCGCCAGCGCTCGATCTCGACGCGCGCATTCTTCAGCCGTACCGCGATGGTCTCGCCCGAATCCTCGGCGCGGCGCAAGAGCCGGGCTTTCAGCTCGGCCATCGTCGGGGGAAGAATGAAGATCGAGACGATGTCCGCCTTGGCCTGCTCCTGCAGTTGCAGAGCGCCCTGGTAATCGATGTCGAAGAGCATGTCCCTGCCCTCCCGCATCGCTTTCTCGGCGGCATCGCGCGGCGTGCCGTAGAAGTTGCCGTGCACCTCGGCCCATTCGAGCAACGCGTCGCCGGCTCGCATCCGCTCGAATTCCGCCCGGTCGATGAAGCGGTAATGAACGCCGTCGATCTCGCTCGCCCGGCGCTTGCGCGTGGTGACGCTGACCGACAGCGAAAAACGCGGATCGGAATCGAGGAGATTGCGCGCGATCGTGGATTTCCCGGCTCCCGACGGCGAGGACAGCACGAGCATCAGACCGCGGCGTGCGATCGCGAGCGCGGATTCGGTATCGAATATCGACGTCATTCTATGTTCTGCACCTGCTCGCGGAATTGATCGATCACCACCTTCAGTTCCAGGCCGATGGCGGTCAGCGACGTCGAATTCGACTTGGAACAGATCGTATTCGATTCGCGATTGAATTCCTGCGACAAAAAGTCGAGTCGCCTGCCTATCGGACCGCCTGTGGCCAAAAGCGCCCTGGCCGCTTCCACATGGGCCCGGAGGCGGTCGATCTCCTCCCGGATATCAGCCCGCGCCGCAAGGATCGCCGCCTCCTGATGCAGACGCCCTTCATCGAGCCGCTCATCCGCGTTGAGAAGCTCACCTATCTGGCCTCGCAGTCGCTGGCGGATGGTTTCTGGCGACCGACTGGGATCGTCCTCTGCGCGCTCGATCAACGCCGCGATCTCGCCGAGGCGAAGCGCAAGGATCTCGGAAAGGGCGAGGCCTTCGGCTTCCCTGGCTGCGACCAGTTTTTCCACGGCCGCGAGGAAGCCTTGGGCAACGCCCTTCTGGCGCATTTCGCGGGCCTCTGGCGCCAGCGTCCGCTCGGCCACCTCCACAATGCCCTTGATCGCCAGGATTCCGTCTGAGGACGGCGGGCCGGCATGGCCGTCGGCGACAAGGCGGCTCGACAGCGACAACACCTGATCCAGCATCGCTTCGTTGACGGTGAAGACCGGCAGTTCGTCGTCACGCCGAAGCTGCAGGCTGGCCTGGATGTTCCCACGGGTGAGCCGTGCGGCCGCAAGCCGGCGAGTGTCCGCCTCGATCGCCTCGAAGCCCGGCGGCAGGCGCAAGCGCAGGTCGAGCCCCTTGCCGTTGACCGAGCGCAATTCCCAGGCGAAGTCGACGCCGTCGGTGGCCCCTTCGTGGCGGGCAAAGCCCGTCATGCTCTGGACGGACATCGCCTCACCCCTCGTCTGCTATCCGGTGCCAGGTCGCCTATTGCGGCGCTTCCGCGTCGACCCGTTGCTGTCGCTCGATAGCCCGGTATTTCTGCACATTGCGATTATGCTCATCGAGCGTCGATGAAAAGACATGCCCGCCGGTGCCGTCGGCGACGAAATAGAAATCATCGGTTTCGATCGGATTGGCCACGGCTTCCAACGCGGCGCGTCCGGGATTGGCGATCGGACCCGGCGGCAGTCCTTTGATCTTATAGGTGTTGTAGGGCGTGTCGCTGTCGATGTCGGATTGCGTAACCGGCTTGTCGCTCGGCTTGCCGCCGCCGCCATAGACGCCGTAGAGAAAGGTCGGGTCGGACTGCAACCGCATGCCCTTGTTCAGACGATTGATGAACACGGACGCAACATGAGGCCGCTCGCTGGCGATCCCGGTCTCCCGTTCGACGATCGAAGCGAGCGTAATGAACTCACCAACATCCTTGACCGGAATGTCGGGATCGCGCTTCGCCCAAATCTCCGCGACCAGATTGTCCTGAGCCTCTTTCATGCGCTGCACGAGTTCCTTGCGCGTCGCGCCGCGCTGCACGAGATAGGTGTCTGGGCGCAACGTGCCCTCGGGGAGCATGTCCGGCATCTCGCCCGTGAGCACCTCCGCTTCGGCGATCCTCTCGTATGCTTTCTCGACGGTCCAGCCCTCCGGCACCGATACCGAATGGGTGATCGAAGCGCCTACGCGAAGCTTTTCCATGACCTGACGCATGGAGGTTCCCGGAGTGAAACCATACTCGCCGGCCTTCAGGGCGCCGCCGGCGCCCGCGAAACGAACGCCATATTCGAAGATTTGGGCATCGCTGATGATCCCCTCACGTTCGAGCCCACTTGCGATCGTCTGCACGCTGGTGTTGCGCGGCACGACATAGGTCGTTTCCTCGCGCAGCGGTCCCTGGCCCTCGAACTGACTTTTGCCCCAATAGACGACCGCGCCGACGCCGAGCATCAGAAACAGCAAGGCTGAAAGGCAGAAGTTCAGGAAAATAACGAGCTGGTTGCGGGAATGGCGCGAGCGACGCGCCGATTTTGGCGCGCGGGACCCGTCCCCGCCGCCGCTTCGATGCGAGCCGCGATCCCGTTCAGCACCTGGTTGGTCGATCACCGGATCACTCCTGAATGAAATTCCTCGTGGCCGCCGAAGCACACCGGAATGTGGCGAAAGCCCGGATGGCGCTAGGTCCGCGCCCTGCTCGTCCGCCACTCACTCAGTCGGCGAAACGACGCAGAACCAGCGATGCGTTCGTTCCACCGAAGCCGAATGAGTTCGACAGCGCGACGTCGATCGGCTTCTCGCGTTTCACATGCGGCACGAGGTCGATCTTCGTCTCAACCGACGGATTGTCGAGATTGAGCGTGGGCGGCGCAACATTGTCGCGGATCGCCAGCACCGAGAAGATCGCCTCGACGGATCCGGCCGCACCGAGAAGGTGACCGATCGCCGACTTGGTCGACGACATGGTGATGCCGTCGGCCGCATCGCCGACAAGGCGCTCGATGGCGCGAAGCTCGATCTCGTCACCGAGCGGCGTCGACGTGCCGTGAGCGTTGACGTAATCCAGGTCCGACGCGGAGACGCCAGCCCGCTTCATCGCGGCCGCCATGCACCGATAGGCGCCGTCGCCATCCTCCGCCGGCGCGGTGATATGATACGCATCGCCCGAAAGACCGTAGCCGATGACCTCGGCATAGATTCGGGCACCGCGGGCTTTGGCGTGCTCCAACTCTTCCAGAACGACGATACCGGCACCCTCACCCATGACGAAACCGTCGCGGTCGCGGTCATAGGGACGTGAGCCCCTGGTCGGCTCGTCATTGAAGTGGGTGGAGAGAGCCTTGCACGCGGCGAATCCCGCCAGCGACAATCTGCCGACCGGAGATTCGGCTCCACCGGCCACCATCACGTCCGCATCGCCAAAGGCGATCAGCCGTGATGCGTCGCCAATCGCATGGGCTCCGGTAGAGCACGCGGTCACCACCGAATGGTTCGGCCCCTTGAGACCATTGCGGATGGAGACGTGGCCGGATGCCAGATTGATCAGGCTGCCGGGAATAAAGAACGGGCTGACACGGCGCGGCCCTTTCTCGGCAAGGATCAGCGCAGTCTTCTCGATGCCGCGCAAACCGCCGATGCCGGACCCGATCAGAACACCAGTGGTAATCTGGTCCTCATAGGCTTCCGGATGCCAGTTCGCGTCATCCAGCGCCTCCGATGCCGCCGCGACGGCATAAAGGATGAAATCGTCGACCTTGCGCTGCTCCTTCGGCTCCATCCAGTGGTCTGGATCGAAGGTGCCGTTCTGGCCATCGCCGCGCGGAATCTGGCCCGCGATCCGACAAGGCAGATCGTCGACCTCGAAGCCCTCGATCCGCCCCAAGCCGCTTTCGCCGTTCAGCAGACGCTTCCATGTGACGCCGGCACCCGCCCCGAGGGGGGTCACCATACCGACGCCCGTGATGACTACTCGTCTCATCAATCGCTCAATCGCCCCGGCGGACGCTCCGCCAGAAACGTCAGGCCTGGTTCTTTTCGATGAACTTCACCGCGTCGCCGACCGTCAGGATCGTTTCGGCGGCGTCATCGGGAATCTCCACGCCGAACTCTTCCTCGAAGGCCATGACGAGCTCGACCGTGTCGAGGCTGTCGGCACCCAGATCGTCGATGAAGCTCGCGTTCTCGGTGACCTTTTCCTGCTCGACGCCCAGATGCTCGACGACGATCTTCTTCACTCGCTCAGCGGTATCGCTCATGTTCAGTCCTCTATTGCGATTGGTGCTGCCGCTTTCGTTAGACGCGGGGCGGCGCTTTATCAAGCTTGGTGGTCCACAGTGTCGCGGTCCACCACAACGAAAACGGCAAAATCTCTTCTTGGTGGCGGGCGCTTAGCATGCTCCGTCGCGCGGGCCAAGCGTCGCGCACAGGGTCGTGTCAGATCATGGCCATGCCGCCGTTGACGTGCAGCGTCTGCCCAGTGACATAGGCCGCCTCGTTCGACGCCAGGAATACGGCCGCTGCGGCGATTTCGTCCGCTTCGCCCATCCGCTTCATCGGGATTGCCCCCATGATCGCGTCTTTCTGCTTGTCGTTGAGCTTGTCCGTCATGGCGCTGGCGATAAAGCCGGGTGCGATGCAGTTCACCGTGACCGAACGCGACGCGATCTCCTGGGCGAGCGATTTGGAAAACCCGATCATCCCGGCTTTCGCGGCGCAGTAATTTGCCTGGCCCGGATTGCCGGTGACGCCGACGATCGAGGTGATGTTGATGATTCGACCGAATCGGCGGCGCATCATCGGATGCGTCAGACCACGGGTGAGACGGAAGGCCGCGGTCAGGTCGATCTCGATGACGCTGTCCCAGTCTTCGTCAGACATGCGCACGAACAGCCCGTCGCGCGTCACCCCGGCATTATTGACCAGGATATCGACCCCTTGCATCTGGCTCTCGACCGTTTCGGCCAGTGCCTTCTGCTCGTCCCGGTCCGCCAGATTGGCGGGAAAAACCGTCGCGCGATCTCCGAGTGACGCGGCGACCTCTTCCAGCTTCTCCCGACGGGTGCCGTGGAGACCGACGGAGGCGCCGGCGCCGTGAAGCGCCCTGGCGATCGCCTCGCCGATTCCGCCGCTGGCTCCCGTAACGAGCGCCTTGCGCCCGGTCAGATCGAACATCTGTGTCCCCTCTCTCGTTTTCGGTTCTTGCCGTCTGTGGATCAGCCGCCTTCGACAAAGGCCCGCACGTCCTCGGCGGTTCCAATGGCCTTCGCCTCGAGGCTGCGGTCGATGCGGCGGGCAAGCCCGGTCAGTACCTTGCCGCTGCCGATCTCGACGAGGCTGGTGACGCCCGCGCCCGCCAGCCACTCGACGCTTTCGCGCCAGCGGACCTGACCGGTCACCTGGCGAACGAGGCGGCCCCGTATTTCGTCCGGCTCGGATGTCGGGGTCGCGGTGATGTTGGAGACGACCGGCACGACCGGTGCGTCGATCCTGGCCTCGGCAAGGGCCTCGGCCATGCGATCCGCGGCCGGCTGCATCAGCCGGCAATGGAAGGGCGCGGAGACCGTGAGCGGGATCGCGCGCTTGGCGCCCCGCTCGGGCGCCAGCGCCACAGCCCGGTCGACGGCCGCCTTGTCGCCGGAAATGACGATCTGCCCGCCGCCATTGTCGTTCGCCGGTTCGCACACGCCGTCCTCGGCCGCGTCCTGGCAAAGCCGCGCAACTTCGCCCGCTTCGAGCCCTAAAATCGCAGCCATTGCCCCCCGCCCCGGCGGGACAGCCTGCTGCATGGCCAGACCGCGAATGCGCAAGAGCTTGGCTGTGTCGGCAAGCGTCAGTGCGCCGGCCGCCGTCAGCGCCGAATATTCGCCGAGCGAATGCCCGGCGACGAATTTCGCCTGACCGATCCCGAAGCCTTCCGACTCAAGCGCGCGGACTGCGGCCATGGAGACGGCCATCAAGGCCGGCTGCGCGTTCTGCGTCAGGGTCAGCCCGTCTTCGGGGCCCTCGAAGATCAGAGACGACAGTTTTTCGCCAAGCGCTTCGTCGACCTCCTCGAAGACCTTGCGACTATCCGGATAGGCGTCGAACAACGAGCGTCCCATGCCGACGCTCTGACTGCCCTGCCCTGGGAAGACCAATGCCATAGTCATGCGAGTACTCCCGATCATCCTCGTAACTGACGCTCGCAATGGTTTGGGGAAGGCGTCCCTGTCAAGGGCAGCGGCATTGGCGGCGAAGTATCGCAATAAAACGGTGGTGTGCGGGTTTGTACGATCAACTTAAGATTGTCTCAACGGAATCCGAAGAAAATATCAGTCGACCAACTTTGACGACACGATCACAGGTTTATCGATGGCGGAATCGACATTGAAAATACGCTTCAGATGAAGAAGGCGGATTGCGACCAGAGGCGCATCACGGCCGAGCACGCCATGATGCGCGAGATGCTGGATAACACGGACCACGGCGTCGTGCTCTATGATCACGATGCCGCCGAGGGCCAGGTCGTGGCCTTCTTCAACGCCAAGGCAGCGAGCTATATGGAGCTTCCTGCGGGTATGTTGCGGGTCGGTCTGCCGCGGCATGCCATCACCGCGTATTGCCAGCAACGCGGCGACCATCCCGACGACTTCATCTCGGCCGACCATCTTGCACGCGTGGAAAGCGGCACCGCAGTGGAGGTTCTCGCATGTCGCCCTTCCGGACGCCGGATTCTCGCGCGCTCCTTTCCCAGAACCGCCGAGGCTGGTTCGCTCACTCTCTATATCGACGTGACCCGCAGTATCGTCAGCGCGCAACGATTGCGCGAAAGCCGAGCGGAATACCGCGCCATGGCCGAGACCGCGCCAATCGGCTTCATTAAAATAGATGCGACGGGAAATGTGCTGTTCGCCAATTCCGCCGCGGGCGAGATGTTCGAGGGGGCCCCCTCCGGCACAGATCTCTTCGCGCGCATCAGGCCGACCGACGGCGAGTCTTTCGCAGACAAGATTCGCATGTCCCAAAGTTTCCAGGCCGAACTCAAAATGCCGTACCATTCGCGGCACCTGATCGTGGCGATGTCACCGTGGAACGGTGCTCACGTCGTCCCCGAACGCATGTTGGCGTTGACCGACGTCACGTCGCTGACCGTTGCCCGCAAGCAGATCGAGCATATGGCCCGACATGACCCCTTGACCGGGCTCGGCAATCGCACGCTTTTCGCGGAGACTTGGGCGAGATTGATGAACGGTGACGAGTGCCACCAAACCGTCGGCGCCATGATCACTGTAGATCTCGATCATTTCAAGCTTGTCAACGACGACTACGGACACGGGGTCGGCGATCTGCTGCTGCGAAACGTCGCCGAGCGCATCCAGTCGGGCTTGGAACGAAATGCAACGGCCTTCCGCCTTGGCGGTGACGAATTCGCGGTCGTCATCGAGAAGCCCAATCCGGGCGAATGCCTGGCGGTGGCGAAAGCGTTGGTGGGTCTCATTTCACAACCCTTTCCGATCGCCGATCTGACGCTGACCATCGGCTGCTCGGCGGGCATCGCCTCGATGCCCGAAGACGGCAGAACCGTCGACGATCTGCAACGAGCGGCCGACGTCGCGCTCTATCAGGTCAAGCGTAACGGCCGCGGCGGCGTCGCTCATTTCGACCCCGCTCAAGAACGGAAGATGGGCGAGCGACGGCGCCTGGAACTGGATTTGCGCCGGGCCGTCTCGGAGGAATCATTCACCCTCGTCTATCAGCCGCAACTGGACCTCCGGACGGGACGGATCACCGGCATGGAAGCTCTGATCCGATGGGAAAACAAGCGCTTGGGACGGATGGTGCCGCCGTCGCAGTTTATTCCCATCGCCGAGAGCTGCGGACTGATCACGCTGATCGATCTGTGGGTGATCCGGAGCGCGGTCGAATGCATGCGTGCGTTCATCGATGCCGGCATCGAGCATCCCTTTACCTCGATCAACCTTTCGCCGATCTCGTTGGCACGTGAGGAAATCGTCAGCCAGTTAACCCACGCCCTTGAGATCCACCGGGTTCCCCCGAACCTTCTGGAGATCGAGATCACGGAAAGCGTGGCGATCACCGACAAAGAGCTGGTCGGGAAAACCCTGCTGGCCATCCAGAATGCAGGCATCAAAATCGCGATCGACGACTTCGGCGCCGGGCATACAAGTCTGGCATACATCCAGGCGCTTCCGATCAACCGCGTCAAGATCGACCGCTCGATCATCAATGGCATCGGACGGGACGAATCCACCCACGCCATCGTTGCCACGATCCTCGACCTTTGCGGTCGACTGGGACTGAAACTCACCGCAGAAGGAATCGAGACGGCGGAACAATGGGAAGAACTGCGCGCCCTCGGCACGATCGAGGGGCAAGGTTTTTATCTGGGGCACCCGGAAGCACCCGAGGTCCTGCTCGAGCGACTGCGGAGAGAGATGCCGAGCGGTTCGTCCCACCACCGCGCCGCGACCGCCTGACCTCCAAGCGCCCGAACTCAATCCGCGCACCTGCGTCGGATGGACCTACCGACATGGCCGCAGCTTGACGCGCGTGCCGCGACGGCGCCGATAGCGGACGCGGCGTCGCCTCCATTGCTTCGATTTCAACAAGGGCTTGAAAATTCCGCGCAAACCGGATAGGTCCGCGACCGTCAATGCTTGGGTCTCAGCTGGGGGCTGAACGGAAGGCTGCCGGATTGCCGGCAACAGGATGCCGCAGGGCATCGGCTTCCCGTGTCTCCGCTCTCGACGCTCTCGTACAGGCGCCTTTCCAAATTGACCCGATCGTCGGGTTTCGCAGGGAAGTCGCAGAGGCTTAGCCGCTGTACCCAGGCAAAATGCGAACGAAACATGGAAAGGCGATAGCGCATGGCTCTTTACGAGCACGTATTCCTCGCGCGCCAGGACATCTCCAATCAGCAGGTCGATCAGCTCGTCGAGCAGTATCGTGGCGTGTTGGAGTCCAATGGCGGGTCGGTCGGCAAGGTCGAGAATTGGGGTCTGAAGACCCTGACCTACCGGATCAACAAGAACCGCAAGGCCTACTACACCCTCATGAACATCGACGCCCCGTCGGCGGCGGTCCAGGAAATGGAGCGCCAGATGCGCTTCAACGAGGACATTCTCCGCTACATCACGATCCGCGTCGATGAGCACGAGGAAGGCCAGTCGGCCATGATGCAAAAGCGCGATGACCGGCCCCGCCGTGGCGGTCGCGACGATCGTGGCGGTCGCGAAGACCGCGGTCCCCGGCGCGATCGCGACGACGATCGCCCTCGCCGTCCCCGCGACAACGATTCGGAGTAGCCCCAGATGGTCGATATCGCTCAGCTTCCCACCCGCCGGCCGTTCCACCGCCGCCGCAAGTCCGATCCGTTCGCCGGCACCGATTCGCCGAAGATCGACTACAAGGACGTTCGCCTCCTGCAGCGCTACATTTCCGAGCGCGGCAAGATCGTCCCGTCCCGGATTACCGCTGTGTCGCAGAAGAACCAGCGGGCGCTTGCCCGTGCGATCAAGCGTGCCCGTTTCCTGGGCCTGCTGCCCTACCTGATCAAGTAAACTCGTCTACTCGATCCGGAGCGGCGTCTCGCGATGCCGCTCCGCTTCCCTCCGCGTCAGGCCGCGGACGGAATGTCATTCAGCCTAGTTGGGGCCGAGGCCTCTAACTGCCGCGAGCAGGACAGCGCAAGACGTCATGAAACCAGCCACGCTCCTCATCGCCGTCGTATCGGGCCTTGCCAGCGCGCTTCTGTTCGCGGGGCTCGTGCTGCAGTCGACCTCGGCGATCAGTTTTGCCCTGGCGGCCCCCATCCCGATCGCTATTGCCAGTCTCGGCTGGGGTTCGGTCGCTGGCTTTATTGCGTCCGCAGTCGCCGGCATGACGATTTACGCCATTGCCCTGTCCGTCCCGAGCGCGCTGACCCTGTTCGGGACCATGGCGTTGCCGATGGCGGTCGCGGGCCACCTTGCCGGATTGGCGCGTCCCACGGTCGAACCCTTGCTGGCCAACGGAGCCGCCTCGGCCGGCAAATCCAGGAGCAATCTCGACTGGTACCCCCTGGGGCGCGTGCTGTTCGCGATCTCGGCGATGGCGATTGTCGCTTGCCTGTTTCTCGGGTGGCTGCTCGGCTATGACCCGGACGGGTTCGTCCCGGCGGTTGTCGAGGCGCTCGGCCAGGGCGGCGGCCCAGGGATGGAGACGCTGAGCGAAACGCAATTGCGCGAGTTCGCGAAACTGGTCATCGCTCTCGTGCCTTACGTCCAGCCGGCGCTCCTGACCGTCACGCTCGTCAGCGGGCTTTATCTCGGCGCGGCCGTCGTGCGCGTATCCGGCCGCTTGCCGCGACCCAAGGATGATATCCCCTCGGCGACCCACTTGCCGAAAACAACCCTTCTCATCTTCGGCGTGGCGCTTGCGGTCGCCTTCATCGGCGGAACCATCGGCCTCGTCGCCGCCGTTGTCGTCGGTGCGTTGGGGGCCGCCTTCACCCTGGTGGGGCTGGCGAGCCTCCATCGTCGCACCCGGGGGCGTCCGGGCCGAGGCCTGGTGCTGTTTACGAGTTATGCGGCGATCCTGCTGCTGTCTTTCCCGATCGTGCTGTTCATGGCGCTCGGGCTCTTCGAAACCTGGCGCGGCCGACAAGGGCCGTCGCTCAGCCAATCCTGAACAACCGATCCCGATCCAGAAAGGACAAGATCATGGACGTCATTCTTCTCGAACGCATCGCCAAGCTCGGCCAAATGGGTGACACCGTAAAGGTGCGCAACGGCTTCGCCCGCAATTTTCTCCTGCCGACTGGTCGCGCGCTGCGCGCCAACGATGCCAACCGCGCGCGCTTTGAAGCGGAGAAGAGCCAGCTGGTAGCTCGCAACGAATTGCGCAAGGGCGAAGCCAAGAGCGTCGCCGCGACGCTCGAAGGCAAGCGATTCGTCGTCGTGCGCTCGGCCGGCGAAACCGGCCAGCTCTATGGGTCGGTATCGACCCGCGACATCGCCGACATCCTCGCCGGCGAGGGCTTCAAGGTCGGCCGCAACGAGATCCAGCTCAACGAGCCGATCAAGCGGATCGGGCTGCACCCAATCACCATCGCGCTTCATGCCGAGGTCGAAGTCGAGATTTCGATCAACGTCGCCCGCTCTCCCGACGAGGCAGAGCGTCAGGCCCGCGGCGAGGAACTCACCTCCGCCGATGCCATCTACGGCCTCGACGAAGAGGAAAGCTTCGACGACGAGGAGCAGGAAGACGGCGAGGAGCGGGACGACGGCGAGGATGCTTCGGGCGAAGCGTCCGCTTCCGACGACACGGCAGAGAGCGACGAAGCTCAGTAGAACCGCGGGCTGACCGGCGCGATTTCAGCCGCGTTCGGCATGCAGTCAGCGTGAGAGTGTGAAAGGCTTCGCTTCGGCGGAGCCTTTTTTGTTGCCATTGGCGTCTTTGCACCTAAATCTAACAGCGCAGCTTATGTTTTCGCACTCCGGCGGCCATGAGTGGCCGCGGATTCTCTGGACCAAGGTCAGGGGATTTCGATGACGAACCGCGTTCTGTCTACCTATCTCTCCCACCTTTTTCGCTTCGGGAACCTGACCGTCACGGATCCGGATGGCCGTTCGTCGCGATGGGGCGACGGGACCGGCAAACCGTTGCACATTCGGTTCAATTCGAAGTCGGCGGAGTGGGGTGTCGCAATCAACCCCGGTCTTAAATTCGGCGAAGCCTACATGAATGGCGGCGTCGATATGGTCGAGGGCAGCATCTTCGACCTCCTCAGCCTGGTGTTCCGCAATGGCGGCAGCGATGCGGCGAACGAACCCTGGATGCAGGCGATCGCCCGGATGCGACTGCTCTATCGCCGCTATATCCAGAACAACACGCCGCAACGGGCACGCGCCAACGTCCATCACCATTACGACCTGTCGAGCCAGTTATACGATCTGTTCCTCGATACGGACCGGCAATACAGTTGCGCCTATTTCGAAGATCCGAATGCCAGCCTCGACCAGGCCCAGCTGGCCAAGAAGCGCCATATCGCAGCCAAGCTCTTCTTCGACCGGCCGGACCTGCGGACGCTCGACGTCGGCTGCGGCTGGGGTGGGCTCGGGCTGTATATGGCCCAGCACCTTGACGCGAAGGTGACCGGGGTCACGCTGTCCGACGAGCAGCTGGCGATCGCGCAACGTCGGGCTGCCGACTCGGGGCTTACCGGACACGCCGATTTCCGATTGGAAGACTATCGCGACACCCAAGGCCCCTTCGACCGGATCGTCTCGGTGGGCATGTTCGAGCATGTCGGTCTCGACTTCTATGAAGACTATTTCGGGCAATGCGCGCGTCTCCTCGACGACGACGGGGTCATGCTGCTGCACACGATCGGGCGAATCGAAGAGCCGGCGAACACCAACGCCTTCATCGGCAAATACATTTTCCCGGGCGGCTACCTGCCCTCCCTGTCGCAGGTGACGAAAGCCACCGAGCGCAGCGGCCTGATCGTCACCGACGTCGAAGTTCTCCGGCTGCATTATGCCGACACACTGCGGCATTGGCGGGAACGCTTCGAAGCCCGGCGCGAGGAGGCCAAGGCGATCTATGATGAGCGATTCTGCCGCATGTGGGAATTTTACCTCGCGGTGTCCGAAACGGCGTTTCGCTGGCAGGATCTCGTCGTGTTCCAGGTCCAGCTGACGAAGAAGCTCGATACCCTCCCGACCGCGCGCGACTACATCTACGAAACCGAGACCCGGTTGCGGCAGAAGGAACAGGCTGCGGACCACGCTAGGCGTTCCGAATCATGGGGCGGCCGCAACGCGGCGGAGTAACCAGCGCGGTTTTGCGCGCAATCTGGTGTCAACGTGCGGCGGATTTTATCCCCGGAGTTATGCACAGCGCTTCACAGGTTTCAGCGAACCCATTCATATCGTCGCAAGAGTGCCAATTTGCTAGGATCACGGCGGTCCATGGTGTAGTCCGAGCACATCCTGAAACGGCGGTAGAGGTCACGCGGCATGGCGGATGCGGCGCGTAAAATCGATGACGAAACGGCGTTGTATCGTGAGGCTCCGAGCAACATCGAGGCCGAGCAGGCGTTGCTCGGCGCCATGCTGGTCAACAACGACGCCTATTATGTCGTCCACGACTTTCTGAAACCCGACCACTTCTTCGAGCCGCTGCACCGGGAGATCTTCGGCAAGACGTCCGAGATGATTCGGATGGGCAAGATCGCCAATCCGGTGACGATCAAGACGTTCCTCGCGGCCAACGACAAGGTGGGCGATTTCACCGTCGCACAATATCTCGCGCGGCTTGCCGCCGAGGCGACGACCATCATCAACGCCACCGACTACGGTCGGGCGATCTACGATCTGGCGATTCGCCGCTCGCTGATCCGGATCGGCGAGGATGTGGTCAACATCGCCTTCGACGCGCCGCTCGACATGGAGCCGAAGAGCCAGATCGAGGACGCGGAGCGCCGCCTGTTCGAGTTGGCCGAGACCGGCCGCTACGACGGCGGCTTCCAGTCCTTCACCGACGCGGTGACGCTGGCCGTCCAGATGGCCACCGCCGCCAAGGACCGCGATGGCGGCCTCTCCGGCGTTTCCTCGGGCATTATCGGGCTCGACGGGCGCATGGGCGGGCTGCAGGCCTCCGATCTGATCATCCTCGCGGGCCGTCCGGCCATGGGCAAGACCTCGCTCGCGACCAATATCGCCTTCAACATCGCGGCCGCCTACGAGCCGGCCGAGCAGGCGGACGGCAGCTTCAAGGCGAAGAATGGCGGCGTCGTCGGTTTCTTCAGCCTGGAAATGTCGGCCGAACAGCTCGCCACCCGCATCATCTCCGAACAGACCGAGATCTCCTCGTCGAAAATCCGGCGCGGCAACATCAACGATCAGGAACTCACCAAGCTGATCGGCTGCTCGGAGATGATGCAGAAGCTGCCGCTTTATATCGACCAGACCGGCGGTATCTCGATCGCGCAGCTTTCGGCCCGCGCCCGGCGTCTAAAGCGGCAGCGCGGGCTCGACGTAATGATCATCGACTATGTCCAGCTGATGCAGGGCTCCAGCCGGACCCAAGGCAACCGCGTCCAGGAAATCACCGAGATCACCACCGGCCTCAAAGCCCTGGCCAAGGAACTGAACGTGCCGATCATCGCCTTGTCGCAGCTCTCGCGACAGGTGGAAAGCCGCGACGACAAACGGCCGCAGCTCTCCGATCTGCGCGAATCCGGTTCGATTGAGCAGGACGCCGACGTGGTGATGTTCGTCTATCGCGACGAATATTACCTCGCCAACCGGGAGCCGAAGCCGGGCACCGACGAACATTTGAAATGGGAGCAGGCCCTGAACGACGCGCGCGGCAAGGCCGAGGTGATTATCGCCAAGCAGCGTCACGGCCCGACCGGAACCGTTCCCCTCGCCTTCCAGGCCGAATACACGCGCTTCACCGATCTCGCGGACGACAGCTATCTTCCCGAGCGGTTCGAGTAGTCTCCTGACGATGCCGCTTTTCCCGATCCCGGCCAGCGTGAGGCCGGACCGCATGCCGGTCGTCGAGATCGACCGCGCCGCGCTGATCGCCAACTGGCGGATGCTGGATTCCCGCAATCCCGGCGCCCGCACTGGCGCGGCGGTCAAGGCGAACGGCTATGGCCTTGGCGCTGCCGAGGTTGCAGCGGCGTTGTCGGAAGCCGGCTGCCGCGATTTCTTCGTCGCCTGGGCCGAGGAAGGCGCCGCTTTGCGCGACTCGCTGGACCGGCTGCCGGCCAACGCGTCGACCACGTCTGCAGCGCCTCGCATCTACGTGCTTCAGGGCCTGGAGCCCGCTACGGTTCCGTTCCATCTGGCGCGAAACCTGACGCCGGTGCTCTCGACGCCGGACGACATCGCCGTCTGGCGCGAGGGGATGCGCGCGACCGCACGCAAAGCGCCCGCCGCGGTACAGCTCGAAACCGGCATGAACCGGCTCGGCCTCGGAACCGAAGATGCCCGCTTGGCCGCCGACTTCGCCGCCTCCGGCGAGCTCGACCTGTGCCTGGTCATGAGCCATCTGGCCTCCGCCGACGAGGCGACATCGCAGAGCGCCGAGCAACTCGAACGGTTTCGGGCGCTCGCCGGGCTGTTTCCGTCGGTTCCCCGGTCCTTTGCCAATTCCGCTGGTGTCTTTCTTGGCCCCGACTACGCATTCGATCTGACACGGCCCGGCATCGCGCTGTATGGCGGCGAGGCAGGCCCCGGCTCGTCGGAAGCGGTCAGGACCGTCGCGCGGCTGACCGCCTCGGTTCTCCAGGTGCGAGTCGCCAAAACCGGCGAGGCAGTCGGCTATGGCGCGGCGGCAAGGCTGAGCAGAGATACCCGAATCGCCACCGTCGGCATCGGCTATGCCGACGGCTACCACCGTGCCGCGTCGGGCGCCGGCGTGGGGATGCGTCAGCTGCGGCCCGGAGCGGACGCCATACTCGCCGGCCGGCGGGTCCCGGTGCTCGGTCGAGTGTCGATGGACCTCACCCTCCTGGATGTCACCGACCTTCCCGAAGATGCCGTCCGCCCCGGCGCGCGGGCGGAATTCTTCGGCCCGGACATGCCGATCGACGCGGTGGCGACAGCCGCTGGCACCATTGCCTATGAATTGCTGACTGGCCTCGGGCCACGGGTGAAGCGGTGCTGGTCGAGCGACGGCCCACTCAACTGAATTGCTGACTCGCCCAGTGGAGGATCTTGTTAGGTCCCAAAAGCAGCATGGCGACCGCTAAGCCCGCCATCACGACAAGTTGCAGGCACGCGATCGCGTTCAGCCATGTGCGGAAAGGCTCTTTGTGGGTCTTGTGGCGAATGATTCGTTGCGCGGAAATGGCGCCGATGCTGCCACCGAGAAGGGCAAGGCGCAGGAGGCTTTTCTCCGGTATGCGTCTTGCACCGGCTCTCGCCTTGGCCTTGTCGGAAACGAAGGCGAAATAGGCAGCGATGTTGATCGCCAGGAAATATAGTCCAATCCACAACGCCATCTGATCGTCTTTCGAAGAATGTCAGATTGGCGAAAAGCACCTTCCAAGCGCTGTCTCACGCCGGCTGATCGGCAATTTAACATCGGGCAGCGGTCCCGCTCGCACGATTGCCGCACACATGGCTCCGTCCTGCGTCGCCGTTAGGAGTTGCGGTCGGGCGGGGTTTGTTTATGTTTCGTTCCAGTCGACGCCCCAGTTTCCAAGGTTTCAATGGCCAAACCCAAACTCAGCTTCATATGCCAGAACTGCGGCGCGGTCACCACGCGCTGGCAGGGCAAATGCGACGCCTGCGGTGAGTGGAACACGATCGTCGAGGAAAACACGTCCGGCGGGATCGGCGGTGGACCGCAACGTGGCCGGCGCAAGGGCAGCCCGTCGGCGCTTCTGCCGCTCTCGGGCGAGATGGAAGAAGCCCCGCGCATCGTCTCCGGCATCGACGAATTCGACCGGGCGACCGGCGGCGGCATCGTGCGTGGATCGGCTCTGCTCATCGGCGGCGATCCCGGCATCGGCAAATCGACCCTGCTGATGCAAGCGGCCGCGGCACTGTCACGCGGCGGAAACAGTGTCGTCTATGTCTCCGGGGAAGAGGCCGTGGCGCAGGTGCGCCTTCGCGCCCAGCGCCTGAAAGCCGCCGATACGTCGGTACAACTCATGGCCGAGACCAACGTCGAGGACATCCTCGCGACTCTCGCCGAGGCCCGCCGGCCAGACCTCGTCATCATCGATTCGATCCAGACGCTGTGGAGCGACATGGCCGAATCGGCGCCGGGAACCGTGACGCAGGTCCGCACCGGCGTGCAGGCGCTCGTGCGCTATGCCAAGGCCAGCGGCGCGGCGGTGATTCTCGTCGGCCACGTCACCAAGGACGGCCAGATCGCCGGCCCCCGGGTTGTCGAGCACATGGTCGACGCGGTCCTCTACTTCGAGGGCGAAGGCGGCCACCACTACCGCATCCTGCGCACCGTCAAGAACCGCTTCGGACCCACCGACGAGATCGGCGTCTTCGAGATGAGCGACATCGGCCTGCGGGAAGTGCGCAACCCGTCGGAACTGTTTCTCGGCGAGCGCAACGAAAAGGCGCCCGGCGCCGCGGTTTTCGCCGGCATGGAAGGAACCCGCCCGGTCCTCGTGGAGATCCAGGCCCTGGTGGCGCCGTCGGCGCTCGGGACGCCCCGTCGCGCGGTCGTCGGCTGGGACCAGCCGCGACTCGCCATGGTCCTGGCGGTGCTCGAAGCCCATTGCGGTGTGCGACTCGGCCAGCATGACGTCTATCTCAACGTTGCCGGCGGCTTCCGGATTTCCGAACCGGCGGCGGACCTCGCGGTTGCGGCAGCGCTCGTGTCCTCGCTCAGCGGCGCCGCCCTGCCCTCCGATTGCGTCTATTTCGGCGAAGTCTCTCTCTCCGGCGCGGTGAGGCCCGTCGCCCATGCGGGACAGCGCCTCAAGGAAGCCGAAAAGCTCGGTTTTCGGCAATCGGTCTTGCCGACGGCCAGCGCCGATCTGCCGCGATCGGGCGAGATGGTGCCGCATGAAGTGGAGACCCTGCCCGACCTCGTCGGCCGGGTCGCGTCAGGCGGTCTTCCATCCGACGGTTGATTTTCACGCCGCCCCCTAGTGTAAAATGGATACCAAAGAGGTAAGGCGTCATTCGCAGGCATGTCATACTGGCATCTGCCACCCGCGCCTGATCCGAACGTCCACGGGACCGATCATCCATGACCGTTACTCTTCTCGACGCGATCCTATTCGCACTCATGCTGGTTTCGGCGCTTCTTGCCATGGTGCGCGGCTTCTCCCGCGAAATCCTTTCGGTGATCTCCTGGCTGGTGGCGGCGGTTGCCGCCTTTCTCTTCTACAAGCCGCTGACGCCCTATTTCGCCGAGTACATCTCATCCGACACAGTGGCGATGGCGGCCTCGGCAGCCGCGATCTTCCTCGTCACGCTGATCATCGTGTCCTACATCACGCTGCGGATTGCCGACTTCATCATCGATAGTCGCATCGGCGCGCTCGACCGCGTTCTCGGCTTCGTCTTCGGCGCCGTGCGCGGCCTCCTTCTCGTCGTGGTGGCCATGCTGTTCTTCAATTGGCTGGCGCCGGAAAACCAGCCGGAATGGGTCGCCAACGCCTGGTCCAAGCCGTATTTGGACAATTTTGGCAAGCAATTGGTCGCGGCGCTGCCGGAGAACCCCGAGCAGATCATCCTCGAGAAGATCCAGGGCACCAGCGGCGAGCCGGCCACGGATACGCCTCCCGCTCCGGAAGAGCCCGCGTCCATCGAGGGCGCGATCGGGGAGTCCGGCGAGGCACCGCCGGCCGATCAACACTAGACGCAGCGGTCGGAACTGCCATTGCAGGACGAGCGAGCCCTCGCGTCACGCCCGATACGGGCCTATATGGTGAAGACCTCATCGCAAGCCGACAGACATCGGCAAACGGCGGATAATCTCATGGACGAAACGCCATTCGACGACGACGACGAACTGCACGAAGAGTGCGGCGTCTTCGGCATTTTCAAACGAACCGATGCCGCCGCGGTGGTGACGCTCGGCCTTCACGCGCTTCAGCACCGCGGCCAGGAAGCGGCGGGGATCGTTTCCTATGACGGCTCGCAATTTCATGTCGAGCGCCATGCCGGTCTGATCGGCGATACCTTCACCAAGCAGGCCGTTCTCGAGCGTCTGCCGGGAACCTCCGCGATCGGCCATACCCGCTACGCCACCACCGGCGGCGGCGGCTTGCGCAACGTCCAACCCTTCTTCGCCGAATTGTCTGCCGGCGGCTTCGCGGTCGCCCACAACGGCAACATCACCAACGCCCTGACCATTCAGCGCGAGCTGCAACGCCGCGGCTCCATCTTTTCCTCGACCTCCGACACCGAAACCATCCTGCATCTCGTGGCCACGAGCGCAGCACGGCATTTCGTCGAAAAGCTGATCGACGCCCTATCGCGGCTCGAAGGCGCTTTCTCGCTGGTCGGGCTCTCGTCGAAGAAGATGGTCGGCGTGCGCGACCCTCTCGGGATTCGGCCGCTCGTGCTCGGCGATCTCGAGGGATCGCCGATCCTCGCATCGGAGACCTGCGCCCTCGACATCATCGGCGCCGACTTCGTTCGCGACATCGAGCCCGGCGAACTCGTCGTGATCAGCGAGGACGGAATCGAGAGCATCTTCCCATTCCAGGCGCGCCGCCCCCGGTTCTGCATCTTCGAATATGTCTATTTCGCCCGCCCGGATTCGACCGTGGAGGGCCGCAACGTCTACGAGATTCGTAAGAAGATCGGCGGCGAACTGGCGCGTGAGAGCCATGTGGAAGCCGACATCGTCGTGCCGGTTCCCGACTCCGGTGTGCCCGCGGCGATCGGTTATGCTCAGGAGGCCGGTCTGCCCTTCGAGCTCGGGATCATACGCAACCATTATGTCGGCCGGACCTTTATCCAACCGACCGACTCCATTCGCCACATGGGCGTGAAGCTGAAACACAATGCGAACCGCCGGATGATCGAAGGCAAGCGCGTCATCCTCGTCGACGATTCGATCGTTCGTGGCACGACCAGCCAGAAGATCGTGCAGATGGTGCGCGAGGCCGGCGCGACCGAGGTCCACATGCGAATCGCCTCGCCGCCGACCCGCGCCAGCTGCTTCTACGGTGTCGACACGCCCGAAAAGGCCAAGCTGCTCGCCTCGCGCATGACGATCGAGGAGATGGCCGACTTCATCAAGGTCGATTCGCTGTCGTTTCTGTCGATCGACGGGCTGTACCGCGCCACCGACGAGCCCTCCCGCAACAAGCTGACGCCGCAATTCTGCGATGCTTGCTTTACCGGCGACTATCCGACCTCGCTGACCGATCAGGACGGCACGGAAAATGTCCGGCCGCTCTCGCTGCTGGGTGGTGCGGGCTGAACACGGAACGCTCCTTGAATATCGCGATCTTCGCGGGGAGGCAGTACCGTGGGGAAACATAGGACCTGAGCCGTTCGCCCAAGCCTTTGCCGGCAGGGCTCAAAGCTACGGATGGCGCCTTTCCGGCGAATTGATATGACGCAAATGCTGACAGACAAGATCGCGCTGGTCACCGGGGCCTCACGCGGTATCGGCTACCACATCGCCAAGGGCCTCGCCGCCGAGGGCGCGCATGTCATCGCGCTGGCGCGTACCGTCGGCGGCCTCGAAGAACTCGACGATGAGATCAAATCGGCCGGCGGATCGGCGACGCTCGTCCCGCTTGATCTGACCGACATGGCAGGGATCGACCGCCTCGGTGGCGCCATCAACGAGCGCTGGGGCCGACTCGACGTCCTGGTCGCCAATGCCGGGCTGCTCGGCGTCCTTGCGCCGATCGGCCACATCGAGGCGAAGACCTTCGATAAGACCATGACGGTCAACGTGAACGCGACCTGGCGACTGATCCGCACCGTCGATCCGTTGCTGCGCAAATCCCTGGCCGGACGCGCCATTGTGATGTCGTCCGGGGCCGCCCATTCGGCCAAGGCGTTCTGGTCGCTCTACGCAGCCTCCAAGGCGGCCTGCGAGGCGATGGTGCGCTCCTGGGCGAACGAGACGATGAACCTGCCGCTAAGGGTCAATTCGGTCAACCCGGGCGCGACGCGCACCGCCATGCGGGCGCAAGCGATGCCGGGCGAGGACCCGAAGACCCTGCCGACCGCGCGCGAGGTGGCGGCGAAGATCGTGCCCCTCGCCTTCTCGGACGTGGTCGAGACCGGCAAGCTCTTCGACGTGCGCGAAAACCGCTTCCTGGATTACCGCGACCCCGCCTGATCCGCGGCCGCTGAACGGGTCTCGCGTTTCGCGCGTTTGCCGAAGGCCCGCACCGAAAAGCCAACCGAAATAAAATAGGCGATCGCGGTTAGCGTTAGCGTCTCCCAGAAGAAGCTGAGCAACAGGGCGACGTAGAGAACGAAGCCCAGGATGATCGGGATGGCGTAGTCGCGCGGCACCCGGATGCCCGCTCCCTTGCCCGACCATGTCGGCAGGCGGCTCGACATCAAAAGGCCGATAAACACGAGATAGACCGACGCGATCGTCGCGGTGATCTCAGGGAATCCGAGATTAAGACCGGAAAAGCCCACATACATCGGGAACAGGGCCAAGCCCGCGCCGGCCGGTGCCGGCACGCCGACGAAGAACGCCGAATGCCATTTTGGGCGTTTCGGATCGTCGAGCATGGTGTTGAAACGGGCGAGCCTGAGTGCGCAGGCGCTCGCATAGAGCAACGCTGCGATCCAGCCGAAGGCTCCCGCCTCGTTGAGCATATAAGTGTACAACACGAGACCCGGCGCGACCCCGAAATTGACGATGTCGGCGAGCGAATCCATTTCCGCGCCGAAGCGGCTCTGGCCCTTCAATAGCCGCGCAACGCGGCCATCGATCCCGTCGAGGAACGCCGCGCCGAGCACCATGCCGACGGCGAACTCGAACTGACCCTCGAAAGCCAGCCGGATGCCGGTCATCCCTGCGCAGATCGACAGGATGGTGATGAGGTTCGGGACGATGTGGCGGAACGGAATGCGCCGGCGTACCGGGCCGTCTTCCACGTCGGGCTTACCGGGATCGAACGGAGGAAAGGGAGATTCGATCGGCATCAGTCGCGCCTCGACGGCCAGGTTGGCAAATTGTCGCCGAACTCGGCGATGACGGTTTCACCCGCAATCGCGATCTGTCCCTCGGCGACGCGCGGCCGTGCTCCGTCGGGCAGATAGATGTCGAGGCGCGAGCCGAAGCGGATCAGGCCGAAGCGCTCACCCGCCTCGATCCGATCCTCGACCTTGGCCCAGCAGATGATCCGCCGTGCGACGAGCCCGGCGATCTGCACCACGCCGATCTCGCCCTTCGGCCCGTCGATGACCATCGAACTGCGCTCGTTAACCTCGCTCGCCTTGTCAAGCTCGGCGTTGCGGAATTCGCCTTCGCGATAGGCGATATGCCGGATTCGGCCCCGCATCGGCGCCCGATTCACATGACAATTGAAGACGTTCATGAACACCGAGATGCGCAGCATCGGATCGGTACCGAGATCGAGTTCTGCCGGCGGGACAACATGGCCGACGAGCGACACGCGGCCGTCCGCCGGGCTGATGGCCAGATGATCGGCGATCGGCGTCACACGCTCGGGGTCACGAAAGAAATAAGCGCACCACGCCGTCAGGATAAGGCCGATCCAGAACAGCGGCTCCCATAAAAAGCCGAGGACGACGGCTGCCACGAAGAACGCGGCGATAAACGGGTAGCCCGCCTTATGGATGGGTACGAATGCGTTTCGGATCGAGGCGATGATATCCACGGTCTGTCTTCTTCCTTCGTGATCCTGGGATGATCCCGACCCTTGCGATAGGGATAGACGAGAGTTGAGGCAAGCAGGCACGCGATGAACGCCGTCGATCGGCGACGATGGCGGTCACCCGCGTTCGAAATCCGGGCGCGCCTCGAAAGATGTGGCACGACAGGACCGTCGACAAGGCGATGCGGCGTGGTCGGCGTTACACTTCCTCGGTCCGGCGCCGTTCGATGACGCCGAACTCATCCGCTTCGCGAGCCCGCCGAAGCGCTTCCTCGGCTTCCGTCGCCTCGCGCTGCATCGCCCACATCTCGGCATACAGTCCGCCGGCTTCAAGTAGTTCGCGGTGCGACCCGCGTTCGACGATCTCACCCGATTTCAGGACGATGATTTCGTCGGCGTCGATGATCGTTGAAAGGCGATGCGCGATGGTCAAGGTCGTGCGCTCCTTCGACACCAGGTCGAGCGCCGCCTGTATCTCCTGCTCGGTGTGCGTATCCAGCGCCGAGGTCGCCTCGTCTAGCACCAGGATCGGTGGGGCTTTGAGGATCGTGCGGGCGATCGCCACACGCTGCTTCTCACCCCCGGACAATTTCAGCCCGCGCTCACCGACCATCGAATCAAAGCCATCCGGCAATTCCTGGATGAATCCGGCAATCTGCGCGAGTTCGGCAGCGCGGCGCACTTCCTCTTCGCTCGCTCCGATGCGGCCATAGCGGATGTTGTAGGTGATCGTATCGTTGAACAGCACCGTGTCCTGCGGCACGATTCCGATCGCGGCGCGCACCGATTCCTGGCGCACGCGGGCGATATCCTGACCATCAATCAGGATGCGGCCGGATTGGATATCGTAGAACCGGAAAAGCAACCGCGAGATGGTCGATTTGCCGGCTCCGGAAGGGCCGACGATCGCCACTGACTTGCCAGGCGGAACGTCGAAGGAAATGCCTTTCAGGATTACGCGCGCCGGATCGTAGCCGAAGCGCACATCTTCGAAGCGGATTGCTCCTTCGCTGACCTTCAGAGCCGGGGCATCGGCCGGATCTTTCACCTCCGCCTCGACGTCGAGCAGGTCGAACATCGCCTCTATGTCGGTCAGCCCCTGACGGATTTCGCGATAGATGAAGCCGATGAAGTTGAGCGGAATCGACAACTGCATCAGCATCGCGTTGATGAAGACGAAATCGCCGAGCGTCTGGGTTCCGGCTCGCACCTCAAGCGCCGACATCACCATTGCCACGGCCATTCCGGCGCCGAAAATCAGCCCCTGACCGAAATTCAGCCAGCCGAGCGACGTCCAGATCCGCGTCGCTGCGATCTCATAACGAGACATCGCCTTGTCGAAGCGTTCCGCTTCCATGGACTCGTTGCCGAAATATTTGACCGTCTCGAAATTCAACAGCGAGTCGATCGCCTTGGTGCTGGCGTCGGTGTCGGAATCGTTCATGTCGCGGCGAATGCCGATCCGCCAGTCGCTCGCCTTGATCGTGAACCAGCTGTAGAGCCCCACCGTGGTGGCGATGACGGCCAGATAGCTGACGCCGTAGGCAAAGCCGAAGATGATCGCCACGAGGGCGAATTCCAGGATGGTCGGCAGCGTGTTGAGGATCGTAAACCGCACGATCGACTCGATGCCCTTGGTGCCGCGTTCAATGATGCGCGACAGGCCGCCCGTCCGTCGCTCCAGATGAAACCGCATCGACAACTGGTGCATGTGGACGAAGGTCCGATAGGCCAGCCGGCGCACGGCATATTGGCCGACCCGCGCGAACAGCGCGTCGCGAAGCTGGTTCAGCCCGACCGAGAACACACGCGCGACATTGTAGGATACCACCAGCGTGATAGCCCCGGTCAGCGCCAGCGGCAGCCATGCGCGCGCCGAATCAGCCCCGTCCAGCGCGTCCGTGGCCCATTTATAGAAATACGGAACCAGAACCGTAAGCAGCTTGGCCAGTACCAGGAAGAAAGTCGCATAGGCGACCCGCATCCTGAGATCCGGCCGGTCCGACGGCCACATGTAAGGCCAGAGATTGGCCAGCGTCGTCAGGGTCGATCCGCTGTCGCCCGATATTCGTTTCCCGGCTTTTTGCGCCAAGATGGTCCTTTCCAACGAAGCGGCGCGACGGGAGGAGCCGGCGCGCCGTCGACGTTCTGAAGTTGGTTCGGGACGGTCAGGGCCCCGGCGAGAGCGAGGCAGCCGCCGCCGCGCCCCTATTCGATGCGTCCACGTCGGCCGCAATCACATCGTCGAACTGGACGAATAGCCGAAGCGCAAAACACTTTCATGGGGGAACATCGGTCGAAGGCGTCCCGATTCAAGCGGACGGGAACAGCCTAATTGCGTTGTGCCGGCTCGGCGTCCGCTTCCCGCGCGTCGTCTTGCGCCGCAGGCAATCGGAAGACCTGTCCTGGATAGATCAGGTCCGGGTTGCGAATGCGATTGCCGTTGGCGAAGTAGATCACGGTGTAGCGGCTGCCCCGTCCGTAGGTGTCGCGGGAGATTCTCCACAACGTGTCGCCTTTGCGGATGATCACCCGCCCGGTCGCCGTCGCAAGGGGGGCTTGGCGGTTGATCGGAACATCGAGTGCCGCGGCGCTCACCTCGCTTTCGGTCGCGACGACGGAGCGCTGCTCCTGCAAGATTGCCGACGCTGGCCTCTCGCCAACAGTACCGGACCCCGGCTGGAGTGGTATCGTTGGCTCGGAAACCTTGGTTTCGGTGCGCGACGCCATCAATGGGGGCGACGAGTCCGTGTCGGTCGCGTCGGGCGCTGCCGATGCTTCGGCGCGCGCGCCTTCCTGCCCGATTTCCGGTGTCTTGGGACCCGTCGGCGAACGCGGCTCTCCTATTTGGACCGGTGGGTTCACCGAGGGTCGATCCGTCGGCGGGGTCGCATTGGCCTCCTGCCGAGCGGGCGCAGCCGACTGGGTTTGCGAGGCTGGGAGCGTGCCCTCCGGCGGGGAAACCGGGGGCTCGTTTGTCGTTGCCTCATCGCCCTGGAAAGAGCCTGCCGCCTTTGTATCCGGCGGCGGACTGCGTTCCGGTATCTCGGCCGCCGCTTTTTTCGGCTCGGCAGTGCGGCCTTCCACCGAATCGCTGTCCACGACCGGCGCCGAAGCTGCGGCGATTCGTGTTTCAGCCTCCGACCGGTCGGCCATTGCCACGCCTGGAGACGGACTGACCGCCGCCGCACCGTTGGCAGGGGGCGGCGCGATCGCCGCGACAGCCTGCCCCTCGGGCCGCGTGAAGGGCACCTCCGCCCGCGCCGTCACATTCCCGTCGACCGTCACCTGATCGGCCCGCACGAGGTGGTCGCCAACCGCGACCGGACGCTCGGCAGTCACCAGAAATCGATTGTCGGCGGTCGCCCTGTTCTCCGCCACCAGGACGTTGTCGAGATAGATGCGGACCGATGTGCCCGCGTCCGCGGACCCCGCAACGAAAATCTGCTCACCCTCGACTTCGACGGCTTCGATCCGCAACCTCGGCGACGTCGCCGGCTCCGGTGCCTTGTCCTTCTCACCCGCCTGACTCGTATTCGACAGGAACGCGGCGTCCGTATCGATCGGCTTTTCCGATCCGGCAGCAGGGGCGGATGTCGGAGCCTCGTCTTGCGAAATCGCTGTCGCGGATCTGCCGGCAGCCGCCGTTCCGACGTCTGTGCTATCCGCTCCCGCCGCTTGTCTTGGTGGCGACACCGGGACTGTCATCAGGCGCGACGCCTCGTCAGGCGCTTCCACCATCGCGAGCACGTCTTCTCCCCGTCCCGGCTGCGGCACGCTGACGATTGCGGTCTCACGTGATCCGGTGGCCGTGCCCTCGGGCGTTATCGCGGTGAGCGAAATCGCGTGCTCACCCGGCGTCAGCGGCTCAAGCAGGACGATGACGAACTCGCCCGCTTCATTGGCGGTGTCCTCACCGACCACCGTCGCGCCCGCGTGCAGCGTGACCCGGCTTCCTGGCGCGGATCGTCCGGCAATGAGGGTCGAACCATCCGGCTCGACGCGCAGAAGGTCAAATAGCGGTCGATCGCCGGCTGTCGCTTCGCCTTCTGTCGGAGGAACTGAACTCGCGGATTCCAACGGCGATGCGGGCTGCTTCTCCGCAGTCGTCGCGTCGGCGGCTTCGACCTTTGCAGAAACTTCCGGGCGCGGCGCAGTATCGGTCGGATCTGGCACGATCCGCGCCGCTTCGTCCGGCGCTGGAGATTGCTCAGACGATGTCGCGCGCGCGTTGGCCGTTTCCGTCTCGCCGGCATCACTGGTCGATGGTCGATTCGGATCGGATTGCGAGACCGACGCGCTGTCCTGCCGCGTCGCGACGTCCTCGGAAGCCGGCAAATCCTCCGTTTGCGCGATGCGCAATTTCTCGCTGCTCAGCATGTCCCAGTATCCGAGCACGATCGCGACAAGGAGAACCAGGCACAGGAAGACGATTCCGAGGGCTTTTCGCTGCATGATCGCACCATCTTCGCCGGTTCAACGTCGCCGGATCGAAGAATTCGAGAGATGTTACACGACCTTTATCGAAGCACCGCCCGGCTCACAAGGTCGCGCCTTGCGGCAGACAGCTCCGCCGCATCGAACGGCGCAACCCCTTGCGAACACTCATGAAGGGAGGCGAAGTCCGTCAGTTCCCGCAATCGCCGGAAAACCGCTCTCTCGATCAACGAACTGGTCGCGACTTTGCCCGCGTTGGGCAAGCCGGGGACGGCTGCTCCACCGCATGCCCTCTCCGATTCGGCGTTGCGTTCGCAACAACTATCTGGCATTCCTGTAACGCGGCCTTTCGCAAGGCGCGACATCGAACGGGAGGGCTTTAGCGGCGATGACCATCATTGACGTCAAGACGGAAATTACCGGCAATCTCTGGAAGATCGTCGCCGAGATCGGCCAGGACCTCAATGAGGATGACCCGATCATGATCCTGGAATCGATGAAAATGGAGATCCCGATCACAGCGCCCGAGGATGGCCGCCTGGTCGAAATTCTCACCGCCGAAGGCGAGACCGTCACCGAAGGCACGGTTGTGGCCCGCATCGAGGCCTGACCATGGGCGCGATCAACAAGGTTCTCGTCGCGAACCGGGGCGAGATCGCCTGTCGTGTTTTCCGCAGCGCTCGAGCGCTCGGCCTCTCGACGGTTGCCGTGTATTCGGAGGCCGACGCAGCGAGCCTTCACGTCGCAGCGGCGGACGAGGCGGTCGCCATCGGGCCATCCTCACCCCGCGAAAGCTATCTGGACGCCAAGAAGATTCTCGAAGCCGCGCGCCAGGTCGGCGCCGACGCGATCCATCCGGGGTACGGCTTTCTCGCGGAGAATGCCGCGTTCGCCGACCTTGTGACCGCCGAGGGGCTGCACTGGATCGGCCCGACCGCCGACATCATTCGGCGAATGGGTGACAAACAACGCGCCCGCGAGATTGCGCAGTCTGCCGGCGTTCCCGTCGTGCCGGGCAGCCGGACATACGGTGTGGGCGACACCGACGGTCTCGAAGCAGCCGGGCGAGACGTCGGTTATCCTCTGCTGGTCAAGGCGGTCGGCGGCGGCGGCGGCATCGGGATGCGCCGGGTGGACGAGGAATCCCAACTCGCGTCGACCGTTACCGCCACCCAGTCGATGGCGGAGAAATCCTTTGGCAACGGAGCGATCTTTCTCGAGCGGTTCGTTCCCCGTGCGCGTCACATCGAAATCCAGGTTTTCGGTTTCGGCAATGGCGAGGCGATCCATCTCTTCGAGCGGGATTGTTCCGTCCAGCGGCGGTTTCAAAAGGTCATCGAGGAAAGTCCCGCGCCCGGCCTTCCCGGGGCCGTGCGCCGGCGCATGGGCGAGGCGGCCGTGTCGCTTTGCGCTCACACCCGCTATGGCGGCGCCGGAACGGTCGAATTCATCGTCGACGCCACCAGCTTCGAGTTCTTCTTCCTCGAGATGAACACACGCATTCAGGTCGAGCATCCGGTGACGGAAATGGTGGCCGGCGTCGACCTCGTCGCCATGCAGATCGACTTTGCCCGCGGTCGGTTCACCGGCGCGGACCAGGAGAGCATTCGGTCTTGTGGACACGCCATCGAATGCCGGCTCTATGCCGAAAATCCGGCGAAGATGTTCATGCCGGCGCCTGGCCCCTTGACCGTTTTCCGGCCACCTGCCGAAACCGAACATGTGCGGGTCGACAGCGGCTACCGCGAAGGCGACGTGATGACGCCGTTTTACGATCCGCTGATAGCCAAGCTGATCGCCCATGGCGGCGACCGCCGGCAAGCCTGTGAGCGCGCCGAGCAGGCTTTACGAAACTGGCCGATCGAGGGGCTTCGCACCAATCGGGATTTTCTGATCGGGTGCCTTCGCAACGACGCGTTCCGCGCGGGCGATTTGTATACCGGCTTTCTCGATGAGCACGCCAAGGCAATCCTGGCGGCGTGATCCAGCCACGGCAAGATCCGACGCCATAGCGGTTGCCTGGGCTATGGTGCCGTGGGCCATGGTGCCGGTCGCCACGTCACCCGAGCGGCGAGGGCGTGCGGCGTGACCGAAATTGTCGCTCCAGATGCGCGACCGTGGCGAGGGCGCGGGCCATTGCCGGAATTTCGTC
The DNA here is from genome assembly GCF_036016755.1 of Aurantimonas sp. A3-2-R12. NCBI lineage: Bacteria > Pseudomonadati > Pseudomonadota > Alphaproteobacteria > Hyphomicrobiales > Aurantimonadaceae > Aurantimonas > Aurantimonas sp. A3-2-R12. Next base: position 52,148 of record NZ_JAYXIH010000022.1, read on the forward strand.
GAAGACCGGAACGCCGATCTTGCGCGCCTTCTCCCGGTAATGGCGTCGGCTTTCATCGAGTTCGGGCGAACCATCCGTGCGCAGCGCCAGCGCGAAATGCGCGATGCCCGGCCACGTCGCCTGTGTCTCCTCGATCACCTTGAACAAATTGCCGACCGGATCGATTGCCCCCCGACCGACGAAGGCGGCAAGGTTCAGATGCATCGCCACGACGTCGGGCTTTGCATGACGGTAGACGATGTCGAGAATTTCACCCGCCACCCAACCGTCCTTTTCCTGCAGGGTTCGCACCGGCGTGTCGATCGGATTGACGACGCTGGTGCCCGGCGGCAATCCCAGCGCCTCCAGCGGTACGCGCGCCGCGTCGCCGAACGGCGCGACATCGAGCCCCATGCTGGCGAAGATGTCCGTGCCCAGCACGCTGGAGCCGCCGCCATTGCCGAACAGCGCGACGTTCCTCGTCGGCTTTTCCGGCCGAAGATCGAGATGCTGCAGGGCCAGCAGGACGTCGATGAATTCGTCCACCGTGTCGACGAGCGCGACCGGCAGTTGCGCGGCAAGCGCCTCCCACGCCTTCCCGTCGCCAGCGAGGGCGCCGGTATGCGACGCGGCTGCGAGGCGCCCCTGTGCGGAGCGTCCGCCCCTCAAGATCACCACTGGCTTTGTCGGCTGGGCGGAGCGAAGCAGGTCGAAGAAGGCCCTGCCCCGCTTGATGTCTTCGATATAGACACCGATCGCCTTTGTCTGTTCGTCCGCGAGATAATACGCGACGAGCTCATGCGGCTCGACGTCGGCGCTGTTGCCGATGGTCACCAGACCGCTGAAGCGCAAGCCGCGCCATTGGCCCCGCTTGATGATGTCGGTCGACAAACCGCCCGACTGGGAGACGACACCGATGCGCCCCAGTTCGCGCGGCGCGTCGCTCGGAAACGTGAGGCCGCCGCGCGGCGAATAGGTGCCTAGACAATTCGGCCCCAGGACACGCACGCCGCCGGCTTTGGCGCCCGCCACGAGATCTGCCTGAAGCGCCCTGCCCTCGGCGACTTCACCGAAGCCCGACGAAATCACCTGGGCGATACGACAGCGCCCCCTGGCGGCCGCGAGCCCATCGGGAATTCGGCCCGCGCCGACGGCGACATAGGCGTAGTCGACCGCCTCCGGTGTCTCGCCGAGCGACGGGTAGGCCTTCAGCCCCTCGATCTCTTCCGCCGAAGGATGGATCGGGTAGATGGCGCCGGAAAAGCCGAAATCCTTCAACCGGCGGATGAAGGTATTGGCTAGCGCGACGTCCTTGGAGGAGGCACCGAGGACCGCGACGGTTCTTGGCTCGAACAACGGTTTGAATTCGATCAGCGGATCGCCGGATTCCGCCTTCTCAGGTTTCGAGACGGGCCGGTTCTCCCGCTCGGTGAGAATGACACGGGCATCGGCCGCCATCAGCCCCGAGGCCGAAACGATGACGGGATTGAGATCGAGTTCGGCGACATCGTCGCCGAGCGCCATCAAGAGGCCGCCCGAACCGCCGATCCTCACCATCGCCTGGACCAAAGCCTCCTCGTCGACCGCCGCTTCGCCCCGGATGCCACCAAGCAGGGCAAAGCCCCTCAGTTCGCGGAGCATGGCGCGGGCGTCGGCCGCATCGATCGGACATAGCCGGAACGCCACGTCCTTCAGAACCTCGACGAAGATACCGCCAAGGCCGACCATCAGCATCGGTCCGAATTGTGGGTCTTGAATGCCGCCGATGACGATCTCGCGGCCCGGCGGAATCATCTCCTCGACCAGCCAGCCGTCGATCGTCGCGGCGGCAATCACCGGCCTCAGCGCCATCGCCTCGACGGCGGCCCGAACTGCGTCGGCACCGTCCAGCCCGAGCGCGACCCCCCCGGCATCCGATTTGTGGAGGATGTCCGGCGACACGACCTTGACGACGAAGGGCGCGCGCATCCCCCTCGCCCTGGCTTCGGCATCGGCGGCGTCGCGGGCCAGCGCGGAGCGGGGCGAACGCACCCCGTAACGCGCGAGTAATTCCTTGCCGGCGGCTTCGTCGAGTGATCGCCGGCCGCGCGCGCGCGCCGCGGCAATGATGTCCCGGCCAAGCGGCTCCTGAATGGTCATCGCAATCGCTCCGTCAGTAGCTGGTCGGCCAGGCACGCATCAAATGCTCGCCGACGCCACCGGAGCGGCGCCGCGTCTGGATGTCGAACATGCGGATGAGAAAATCGCGCGTTTCCTGGGGTTTGATGACGTCATGTGCCGAGAAAATGCGCGCCATGTCCCATATTTCGAGATCCTTCTGGATCTCGGCCAGCGCGGCCTCGAACCCCTCCTGCCCGGCTTGCAGATTGTGCACGATGCTGGTGGCGAAGACCGGGTCCATGAAGCTGACCTCGGCGGTAGGCCAGGCCACCATCGCGCTGTTGTGCGCCCCGCCGCCCATGGCGACATAAGCGCGGCCGTAGGCCTTGCGACAGATCACGGTGATCTGGGGCACGGTCGTGAGGCAGGTCGCGTTCATGAAATTCATGATGTGCCCGGGCGCTCCCCGGCGTTCGGCATCGGTCCCCACGACGAATCCGGGCGTATCGAGCATGCGCACGATCTGAATGTTGAAGCTGTCGCACAACACGGTGAAATCGATGATCTTGCGGCATGCCTCGGCCGACAGGGCGCCGCCGCCGACATGCGGGTTGTTGGCGATAATGCCGGTGACCTTGCCGGCGAGGCGGGCGAGCCCGACGACGGCGGACTTGCCGAAACGCGGTTTGATCTCGAGGAACGAATCCCTGTCGACGATCACCTCGATGATCTTCTTGATGTTGTAGACCTGCGTGCGCTTCTCGGGCAGCAGGTCCAAAATCCGGTCCTGCTCCGCGCCGGAGCCTTCGGAGATCGTCCTCTCGGGCGGCAGGATGGCATTGTGGCTCGGCATGTAGGAGAGGAACCGGCGTATGGCGGCCATCGCCTCCTCGTCCGTATCCACGAAGTGGTCGATGAGCCCCGTCTGATCGGCGTGAAGACGCCAGCCGCCGAGTTCCTCCAGATCTACCTTCTCGCCGATCGCCATCGAGACCAGCCGGGGGCTGGACACGGACATGATCGAGCCCTTCTTCATGACGGCGAAGTCGGAACAGCAGCACAGCCAGGCCGATGATCCGAAGGAGGTGTCGAGGGCAGCCGCGATCCACGGCGTATCGCGCATCCGCCGAAACTGGCTGGTGTCATTGCCGAGCATCGCGCCCATGCCCTTGGAGCCCATGGCGTCGGGCAGGCGCGCGCCGGTCGACTCGCCGACATGGATGAAGGGCATGCCCTTCTCGGTGCAGGTCTTGCGGATATAACCGATCTTCTTGGAATTGGTGGCGCTGGTCGAGGCACCCTTGGTGGTGAAGTCGTTGACGACGACGCCGACGTCGCGGCCGTCGATGCGACCGAAACCGGTTATCTTGCCGTCGCGCGGCGTGGCGGCGGCATCGGCCTCGAAAACCGACTGGCCGAGCAGGCCGACCTCCAGGAAGCTGTCCTTGTCGACGAGTGCGTCGAGACGCTCCCCCGCGTTCAGCTGCCCCCTCTCGCGCCGCTTGGCGAGTTTCGCCTCGCCGCCCATGGCACGCGCGGCCTCGCGGCGCCGATCGAGTTCGGCCAAAATCGTTTCATGCGCCATGCGTCTTTTCGCCTTCTCGCTGAGTTCTATTCGAAGTCGCGCCGCTCGAGGGTGAACCGTTCGACCGCGTCGCGATCCAGGCGGGGGCGATATCCGGCTGGAAGCCGAATGGCGCCCTCTCGAAAGGGCATCGGCTCGACGAACAGGCGATCCCGGGGTTTCAAGAACCCGTTGAACTCGCAGGCATTGCGGATCGTCGTCCTGGCGACGCAAGCCTCCAGCCACCCATGAATCTCGCTTCCCAGACCGTCGCCCAGCACCGGCTCCATGCCGTTCTGTCGAACCGCGTCCAAGCCTTGTTTCAGACGGTCGAGGCCGCCGAACCGCTTGAGCTTGAGCTTGCAGTAGCCGACGCCCGTGATCGTGGCCGCGCGATCGATGTCGGCCAGCGTGCAGATCGGCTCGTCCAGCATCAGCGGCACGCGCGATACCGCGGCAACCGCGGCATTGGCGTCCCAATCGTCGGCGTCGCAAGGTTGCTCGAAGAGCTCGATGCCCTCAGGATCCAGCCGGGACGCGAAACGCTCACCGTCTTCTCGGCTGTAGGCGCGATTGGCGTCGAGCCGTAGCGTCGCCCGTCCCCGCGTCGCTTCTTGAATGACCGCGACGCGCTGGAGATCGGCATCAACATCCTTGCCTACCTTGACCTTGAAGGTTCCGAATCCCTGCGCCAGCCAGGCTTCGATTTCCTCGGCGATCGCCGCAGGCTCAAGCGCGTTGAGAGGCGTGAGCAGCGGCAGGATCGTCGCGTCCGGCAAATCGAGCAGGGGATTGGCCTCAAGCACCTCGATCGCCGTCGCAAAGGCCGTCGCCGCGACCTTGCTGGTGGCGAACCTGTCGAGCACCGATGCCTTGACTGCGACCGTTTCAACTCCGATCGCAGCCTGCAGGCTTTCGCACAGAAAAGCCCAGCCGCCGTCCCGCGTTTCGGCGCTGGAACCCGGGGATATGTGGCCATCGGCGAAACCGGAGCGCCCATCGTCATCCTCGACCTCCACCAGGAACGGCTCGAAGGATTCGAACGTGCGATAGGAGAGGCGATAGGGACGGATCAGCGGCAGACCGAGCCGTCGCAGCGTCGCCCGTTGAATTTTCGCCATGACCTACCTCCCCCGCATCCACCGGACATGGTCACTTGGGCCTTCTCCCGTAGGGCCTCAGAAGCGATGCAAACCGTGGGTGCTTACGTAGTTGCTATGACTACTACTTCGATGCGAGGATTGCAATGCGCTGCCGCCGCTGCTCCGGGGCAGCCGGGAGTCGCGATCGGGGCGGCGGTCCGGTCCAAATGGCTGTGACCGGCGGATGCGGCCGGGCTTCAATATGGCACGCGGATCGCGTGCGGATCAGCCGGCGCAAATTGCAAGAAGGGATCAGGGGTCAGGGTTAGCTCAGACCGGTCCGTTGCTTGAACGACGCGATTTGCTCCGGCGTGAAGCAGGCGAGCCGGAGATCGCGAAGGTGCTGGCCGAAGGCCGCGTCGATCTGATCACCGAACCGCTCGAAAATTTCCGCCATGTAGAAGTCATGCCGGACGAGCGATTCCGCCAAATTGACCACCGGCTTGTTCCGCGTATGCGCGGCTATCACCTCGCCGACGACAGCGGCCGTCACCATTTCCTCGTGGTCGGCGGCGATCGTGAACAGATTGTCGGTCGTTCCCATGCGCACGCCATTGGCCTCGTGCAGGTAGACACGGCATTTGTCGCTGAAACGAAACTCCTCGGCGTCGGTGCCGAACAGGACGATCAGCATCTCGACGCCGCGTTCCGCCGCCCTCCCGAGTGCGTCCTTGTGGCGCCGCAGAATGTCGGACGCGGCCTTGATCAGCAGGGCGTGCTGGCTGCCATTGATCAGCGCGTCGATCTTGTCGTGCGCGGCCTCCTCGCCCCACAACATCCAGACATATTGGTCCTTGGTCGCGGGCGCCAAATCAGACAGCTTGGCGCCCAGATCCTTGCACAAGGCGCTGGTCTGGCGGGACACCGAATTCAAGAACGTCTGCGGATCCGCCGCCACATAGCGAACCGGATTCTCGCTGACCGGCAGAACCGCCGCTCGCTGGCTCAAAGCCTCCAGCGCGCTGTAGGCGTTAGGCCGCGGCACGCCGGTACTCTTGGAAATCTCATAGGCGGTGGACGGACTCTGGCGCAGCAGCTGGACATAGATACGCGCTTCGTACTCGGTGAACCCGAGACGTTTCAAATCCGCCAGGAACTCGCTAGCCGCAGAGTCCGAGGGAGCGATCTTTCCAACCAACGAAACCTCACCATCCTGTTTTCAGGCTTTTACGCCGCCGCCCGTGTTCTGTCTCGACGTGGACGCGATAGACACCACGCGGGTGACGAAAGACAACCGTCTTGCGCCAACGATCGTGCTTGGCGCTAGCCCCCCGCTCAGTTCGTCAACCGCAGTGACAGACCGGGTGCCTCGAACGCCTGACCGCCGACAGCCTCACGGTTGCAGCAACGGCCGGAGCTCACGCACATCCGCCACGGTTTCGATCTCCCCGATACGCTCGACGAATGCGTGCGCCTTCTGTTCGTCGAAAACATCCTTGGCAAGGTCGAACGCCTTGGCCTCGATTTCGGTGGTGTCCATCGGGTTGTCAGCTGTCCCACGGACCGCGTGGGTGCGCCGGCGAAGGCGACGCCCGTCACGTGTCGCCACTTCGACGACGGCCTGACGACGCGGGACGGCAGCGCCAAGTTCGGCATCGGCGACGAGGCGAATACGCTCGCGCATGGCGCGCACCGACGCATCCTCCATCAGCGCGTAGTCATGGGCGCTTTTGAAATCGAGACCGCCGCGAACCAGCAGCACGGCAACGAGATGCTGGAGGTTGACGTCCGGCATCGCGCGTCCATCGACGATATGCGCCTCGCTGTCCGGCAGGCGCACGAGGATCGTTTCGACCTGACCGGCGGTGAGATCCTCTTGCGCCATGAGATGCTCGATCGCGTCAAGGGCGGCCTGGATCGGCGAGCCGACCGACCATTTCTTGATATTGGCGCGCATGATCTCGTAATTGCGGCCAAGCTCTCTGCTCATCACCGCGATGTCGGAAGCCGGCGCAAACGTGGCGAAGACATTGCGGTCGCCGGAAAAGACGTCGGCGACACCGGTGAACCCCGCGGTCATCATCGTCGCGGAGGCGACCGCGTTGCGGGCCGGCATGCCGGCAAAATCGAAGGCTTTCTCCACATGTTCCTCGTCGCGCACCCAGGTGGCGAGACCGGAAGCCTGCTGGGCCGTAAAGGAAAATCCCTGCCGCACGGCATCCGCATCGAGCCCCGCGAGCGCGAAGGCGGCAGCGGATGCGCCGAAAAGCCCGGCAAAGGCATGGCTGCTGAAACCGCGCGCGTAGAAGTCGCGCGGGTCGAGGGCCAGCGTGAACCGCGCGCCGATGTCATAACCGAGCACGACCGCCCGCAGCAGATCGGCGCCGCTCCGCCCATGCCGCTCGGCCATCGCCAGCGCAGCCGGCACGACCGCGCAGCCTGGATGACTGAAGGACGGCTCATGGGAATCGTCCGTCTCGTCGGCGTGTGCGAGCATGCCGTTCGCCAGCGCCGCATTGACCGCCGAGGTTATGATGTCGCTGCCGATAACGCATGCCTCGGGCGTCCCGCCCTGCTCCCGCGCATAGGCTGTGGCCATCTCCCCCGGTCGCAATCGGGAGCCCGAGATCATCGCCGCCAGGGTATCCAGCAGATGGTGCTTGCCCTTCGCCGCAACGTCGCGGGGAATTTCTGTCTGCAGCGTCGCCGCGACATGGGCGCTCACCGTCCGCATCACCGTGCTTATTTCGTTCGAACCCGCACTCATAACCCCGCTCCCCCTCACCTGACGGCCCGCGACACTGCCCCTGCCCGCGCCCGCCCTCCTTTCGTCCTGCCTCCAGGACAGCCCCACCCCGAGCGGATTCTCGTTCAATTCATGTGCCAGCCCCCGTTGACCCCCAGCGTCTGCCCGGTGATGTATCGGGCATTGGGGCCACACATGAAGCGCACGGCCGCTGCGATCTCCTCCGGCTTGCCCGGTCGCTTCAACGGGACCGGCCGGTCCCGGAAATGCGGCGGAACATGATCCCGCTTGGTGTCGATATAGCCCGGTGAGATGCAATTGACGGTGATGTCGCTGTCGGCAAGTTCGGCGGCAAGGGCCCGTGTCAGGCCTGCGATGCCGGCCTTGGCGGCGACCACATGCGCCCTGCCGCCGACGGCGGCCTGGCCCGCGACCCCGCCGATGTTGACGATCGCGCCACGCCCCTTGGCCGAAAGATGCGGGGCACAAGCCTGGCTGCAAAGGAAGGCGCCGTCGAGAATGCTGCTGTGAACCTTGCGCCAATCCTCGAACGCGATGTTCTCCAAAGGCGCGTCACCGCGCGAGGCGGCATTGTTGACGAGAATATCGATCCGTCCGAATTTCGCGAGCGCCGCATCGACCAGACCGCGAACCTGCTCCGGGTCCCCGACGTCCGCCGCATGCGTCATGGCCTGTCCACCGCTGTCGACGATTTCCCGCTCGACGGAGCGGGCGGCATCGAGATCGGTCCTCGTGTGGATGACCACGGCGGCACCGGCATCCGCCAATTCCAGCGCGATACAGCGTCCGATGTTCCGGGCACTTCCCGTCACGATGACGACACAGCCCTCCAGTTCGCGTGTACCCTGATAACCCATCGAAATTCTCCTTTGAAACGACACGCACGGCACTGACTGGGTGGCGGACACGGAGGCGGATCAGCCTGAACCGGCCAAACCAGCCGCTTCCGGCCGGCCGGGCCCACCGCCTACTCCTCCAGGTTCGATTTGAATGGAAACGCGCGGCGCATCGGTCCTTGCAGGCTGCGGCGCAGGCCGGAGGCCAACAACGGGCCGCCAAGGCTCAGAAGCGTGAGCGCGTAGAAAAACAGACAGATCGGGCTATCGAAAAACCGTAGCCAATTGCTGTCGAAGATGATCATCGACTGCGACCAGGATTTTTCCAGCAAACCGCCGAGCACCAGGCCCATCACGAATGGCGCCGGACCGAATCCCTTACGCAAGGCGAAGAAGCCGATGACGCCTGAGATGAGCATCACCCATACGTCCACCGGCGCCTGGCGAAACGAATACGAGCCGATCAGGGCGAAGACGAACACTGCGGGCCAAAGGAACGTACGGGGGACCAGCGTGATCAGGGAAAACAGCTTTACACCACCCAGCCCCACGATCAGGAACAGGATGTTGGCGAGGAACATGGCGGTGAAGATCGCATAAATAAACTCGGGCGTTTCGGTCATGAGAAAGGGTCCCGGCCTCAGACCGTGCATCATGAGTGCCGCGAGAATGATCGCCGTCGTCCCGCTACCGGGGATGCCGAGCGCGAGCGTCGGGACCATGGCGCCGCCGGTGCCGGCGTTATTCGCCGCTTCCGGCCCCGCGATACCCTCGATTGCGCCCTTGCCGAACTCTTCCTTGTTCTTGGACCAGCGCTTGGCTTCGTTGTAGCCCATGATTGCGGCGACCGTCGTGCCTTCGGCCGGCAGAACACCGATCACGGTGCCGATGATGGACGAGCGCAAGATCGTCATCCGGCAACGACGGAAATCCTCGCGGCTCGGCAATTTCAGAGCCAGGGACTTGATGCGCTTCATCACTTTGTCGCTCGCTTGCGACTGGTTCAAAAGCTCGCTGATCGCGAAGATGCCGATGAGCACCGGTACGAAGTTGATTCCCTCATAGAGAACGGGAAAACCGAAGGTGAAACGCTCGATCCCGCTAACCAGCGCGATGCCGACCGTGCTCGTCAGAACGCCCAGCCCCCCCGCGATCAGGTTTCGCAACGACGACTTGCCGCTGATCGCGGCCAGCATCGACAATCCGAACAGCGTGAGGGCGAAATATTCCTGAGGCCGGAAGCTGAGCGCGATACGGGCAAGCAGCGGCGTGAACAGGATGAAGATCACCAAGCTGAACAGACCCCCGAGGACGCTTGCGACCGCCGCCATGCCGAGGGCCCGTCCCGCCTCGCCGCGTTGCGCCATCGGGTAGCCGTCGAAGGACGTGGCGACCGCGGGCGGCGCGCCGGGCGTATTGATGAGGATCGCGGTAATGGAGCCGCCGAACGTCCCGGCGACGTAGAGCGCCGCCATCATGGAAATCGCCAGGATCGGATCCATGCCGATGGTGAAGGGCAGAAGCAGCGCCACAGCCATGCTGGAGCTCAAGCCCGGCAAGGCCCCGACAAGAACGCCCAGCACGACCGAGACGAAAATCAGCAGGAGGCTCATGGGCGTGAGGATGAGGGACATGCCCGTCAGGATCGCATCGACATCCATGATCGTCTCCTAACGGAACAGCGCGCCGGTGAGGCCGAAAGCGAGGTTCACCTTGAGGCCTAACGCGAACAGAACCGCGACGGCGATCGGCAGCCCGATCGCGAATGCCGCAATCAGACCGTAGCGTCTTTCTCCCCACAACAGCGGAAGCAGGGCGGTTGCCGCGACCATCACTGGAAAGATCCCCAATACGGGCATGAAATAGACCGCCAGGGTCATGAGTGCGGCGGTGAGAAAGACCACGGGCTTGGGCCTGTCTTCGCCGCCAATATCCAACTCTGCGCCGGACCGTCGCTTGATCACCCGTTCGAACGGGAGCGCGAGGGCCATGACGACGATCGAGCCGATCAACAGGCGTGGAAAAACCGTGGGCGGGGCGTTTTGCGCAAGCGATGCCGGAACGGCGGGCCAGCGCGTCGTGTCCCAGTAGAGAAAAGCGCACATCACGATGAGGACGGCGGACACAACGAGGTCCGAGCGATCCAAGCCAGAGGGTGGTGACTGTTCCGCGCGCTCCGCGAGCGCTGGTTGGTTGTCCTGGGTCAACGAAAGCCCCATTGGATCAGCATTCGATCGAAAACGGGCGAACCGGTTTTGTCGACCTGATCGTTCGACGGAGGGAGAACGGGGTGGGGACAGAGGACGAATGCCCGTATCCTTCATCCCGCTCTGGCCGGACTTGAAGCTTACTTTTTCTCCAGCCCCAGCTTCTCGATGGCTTCTGCTGCTTCGGCGTAGGCCTTTTTAAGTTGCGCGTCCCAAGCCTCGCTCCCGGCGACGCTGGTGGCCGGGTCGAGACCCGAGTTCTTGAGATAGGTGGTGAACTGTTCGCCGCCCATCGCCTCCAGAAGCGCTGCCTCCAGGACCGCCACCTTTTCCGGCGGCGTGTCCGCCCGCACAACGTAGCCCCGTGTCGTGTTCACCGACACGTTGTGGCCTTTGGACGCCGCCGTCGGAACATCCGGCAGATCCGCGATCGGCTCGTCCGAAAGGGCCACGATGGCCCGCAGGTCGCCATCCGCGATCGGACCGAGTGCCTCGCTGACATTGGCCAGGGTCGCGTCGATCGCTCCGGAGCGTAGAGCCGTGATCATTTCGCCGCCGCTGCCGAAGGGTACGACGCGATACTCGACGCCGGCCTGTTCAGCCCAGCGGCTGATGCCGATATGCTCGGTTCCGCCGACCTGCGCCACGCCCCAATTGAGCGCCTTCTCCTTGGAGGCAGCGATCAGACCGTCGTAGTCCTTGATATCGCTGTCGCCGCGAACGACGATCACCGACGGATCCTGCATGGCACGTGCCACACCTTTCACGTCGTCGATCCCGAGCGGCGACATGCCGCGCGCCATGGTGTAAAGATGGGTCTCGGTCGTTGCCATGAGCGTATGACCGTCCGCCGGGCGGGACGCCAGATATTCGTGCGCCACCCTAGCCGCGCCGCCCTGCTTGTAGACGACGACCAAGTCCTGACCCAGGATCTTCGATGCCGCGTCGATCCACATGCGGATGGTCTGGTCCGTACCCCCGCCCGGAGACGCATGCGAGATGATCTCGATCTGCTCCGAGGGGAACGCGTCCTGCGCCACGACAGCCGACGGAACGGCGACCATCATGCCGGCGACCAGCGCGCCGGCCATGCGGCAGGACAATATCCGATAGTTTTGGGATGCCCTTTGCGATTTCATGGTGTTTTCCTCCTCCCAGGATGCTGCTTGGCGATTGTCCGCCTTATTTTTTTGACCGGCGCCCGGCAGGAAACGTCCTGGCAACGCGGCGGCTGACGAGCACCGTAACATGAGTTGCAGCTTTGGCAACCACTCTCTGCGACACTCTGGATTACCTAACTTGGCGGGTCACAACCACTGCGGTGGGAAGCCTCGTCTCCTGCCAGTCGGTCGGATATTATCGAACCGACATCCGCGGACCAGCCGATTCAATCGGCGCCGACGGGCAAGAAGACGCGCAGCGCTCGGAGCAGCATCATGGATTCACGCGAGACGGCGTTCGACCCCGCCGCAAACGGCTGGGAACAGATCGAGGACACAGGTTTCATTGGATGCGTCGGGCCGGTTTGGCAGCGACGGGACGGCGACGTTCTGTCCCTTGGATTCATCGCCGAGCCGAAGCATCACAATCGGCGCGGCGTCGTGCAGGGTGGCATGCTGGCCACCCTCCTCGACCGCGCGATCGGCATGGCCGTGTTCGAGGCTAGCGGTGGCCGCCCCCAAGCCACGGTCCAACTGGACATGCATTTTCTGGACGCCGTTCAGATCGGTGAATTCGTCGAAGCACGCTGCCAGATCGACAGGCGCACCCGCTCGGTCACATTCGCGAGCGGGACGGCGTTCGTCGGCAAGCGGCCTGTCGCCTCCGCCAAAGGGATCTGGAAGATGCTCGGCATCGACTGACGCCCCCTCCAGCCCCCTCATTTCTGCATGGCTGTCATCCGCTTCCGCATCTTCTGCTGCACTGCAAACAGCGTATATCCAGCAAAGATAAGTCGTCGGAGTTGAAGTCATGAGCCACGCAAGAAAATTCGCCAATACCCTTGGAACGATGTTCGATGAATTTCGGGCCGCCCGTTCTGTCGCCGCCGCCATGGAAGCTGGCCGCCGGCCTCCGGAGCGTGCGCTTCGCACGCTCGGTCTGGACGACAGCATCTTTAACGGGATGTACCGCTGACGTCTCGCCAGAGTCGTAGTCTCTAGCTTACGGCAGCGGCTGATAGTTCAGCCGGCAGAGCCCCGTCGTTTCCAGCGGTATACGAACGTCTTCAGACGCGGTAGCGATCAAGCTTCCGCGTCTTTTGCGTTCCCGAAGCCAGATCACCATACGCCAGTATGAACAAACGCCATCTGCAAGGCGCCTTTTGGCGAACAACGGGCGCGTTGTGATCGCCAGAATACCCAGAAGCTCCCGCCGTGACCTGCGTCAGCAGACGCATTCGACATCGGCCCGGTCGGAGCATCGGGCGATCATCCTCAGATCAACGCCAGGGTCCAGCTGACGATCTCGCCTGATATCTTGTCGAACGCCCGGTCGAGAGCGGCCACATAATCGGCATTCGCTGCGCCCGCCACCGTCACTTCCGTGCCGAACACCCGGGTGCGGACCACACTGCCGTTCCGGTCGTTCAGCGCCTTCACCGAAATCTCGATCGTTGCCCGGGCCGCGCTCGCGGCGTTGATCTCGAACTTCCGCACTTCCATGACCAGCTGATAGTCAATCGCGAGCCCCTGCCCCGGCACGCCCACGGCGCCGACGCGTCCGCTGTTCTCGAATGCCTGCAACAGGCGGAGCTGCACCATGCGCGGCAGCCGGTCGCTCCACTGGCTGTTGGCCAGATACTCGACTGAATAGGGCGTCGGCTTGACGACGATCTTCTCGCTGTCCAGCGTCTTGATCGCCGTCGGCTCCGGAATCAGGATCTGCGCCCGCGTCCTTCCGGCGACATTCGGCACGAGCGGTGGCGCGGAGATTTCGAACGTGTCTGGGGGAGCGGACGTCACGCAGGCCGACAGCCCGAGCGTGAGAAGCGCGATCAGTACCGGTTTGCACATTGCCCGCATTTTCTGTTCCCCGTCCCGCTCGCCGCACGCGCGGTTGCTCGCATCCACAACCGAAGCTGTCAACGAGGCCGTCGTTTCGCCCGCCATTCTACCGGCGCTTGCGGCCGTCAAACTGCTTTACTTCGTCGCCGCCATAGATCAGCCGGCTCGGATTGTTCGAGAAATCGTTCACCGCTCCTTCGATCCGGTTGACCGACCGGGTTACGTCGCGCACCAGCGTCTGGAACTCGCGCAGACCCTGACCCGAGAAGCGCTGCAGATTCGCCGAGATCGGCGCTACCTGTGACCGGATTGATAGCGCCGTTTCGCGGATGGCTCGCAGCGTCGTGGCGATGTCGCTGCCGAGGCTGGTGCCGTCATCGGCGCCCTTGAACGTATCGTCGACCGAACTGATCAGACTGTCGACCCGCTCAGAGGCGGTCCGCAGGCGCTGGGACGTCAGTTCGACATTGGTAATGATGCCATTGATGTCATCCTTGCGCTCGCCGACCGAGTTCGCGACGCCTGCAATCGAATCGGCCGCGCGCGCCACGTTGTCGGTGGCCGCCGAGACGTTCTCCACGGCGCGGTTGACCTTGCCCGGGTCGATGCTGGCGATCAACGCGTCGACCTGGGTGCGGGTCTCGGTGAAGCCGGAAAGCGTCGTGTCCAGCGTCCGCACCGTTTTGTCGACGCCATCGATGATCGACTGAATCTCCTCGGTCTTGCCGCTCAGGGCCGAGGTGATCGTGCGCACGTCGCCGATCGCCTGATTGACCGTGGCTGAATCGATCGACTTGACCAGATCGTTGGCCGAGGTGACCGCCTCGTTCAACCGCGCGCTGGCTTGGCTGACATCCTCGGAAATCGAACCGAGACTGCCGATGAAACGGTCGATATCGTCACTGCGCTGGGCGATCGTGGTGGTGATCCGGTCGACGTTCTGCGCGGCCTTGGCCGCGCCGGAGATTGCCGAATTGATCGCTTCCTTCTGGGTGCCGATGCTTTCGGCCAGCGAGGAGACGTTGGTTGCGGCCGACGTGATGCCGTCGAGCGTCGTCGCAATCTGCTTCGGATCGACCGCAGCAATGACCGTATTGGCCGATTGCAGCGTGGTGTCGAGCCGCTCGGCAACGCGGGTGGCGGTCTCGGAGATCGGCCCGAGATTGGCGATGAATTTGTCGACGTCCTCGCTCCGCTCGGCGATGGTCGTGGTGATGCGCTCGACGTTGCGGGCGGCATTGGACGCGCCGGTAATCGCCGAATTGATCGCCTCCTTCTGGGCGCCGATGGTTTCGGCCAGCGAGGAGACATTGGTCGCGGCCGAGGTGATGCCGTCGAGCGTCGTCGCAATCTGCTTCGGATCGACCGCGGCAATGACCGTGTTGGCCGATTGCAGCGTGGTGTCCAGCTTTTCCGCGACCTTCGCCGCCGTGTCCGAAATCGGACCGAGATTGGTCAGGAAACGATCGATCCCGTCCGTGTTGCGACCGATCGCCTCGCCGACCGCGCCGACGCTGTCGGCGGCGGTCCGCACGGAATCGACGACGCTGCCGATGTTCTCGGATTGCGCGCGCAGATTATCCGACATCGCCGCGACGTTGTCGATCACCGTGCTGACCGCCGTCGGGTCGACGGCCTCCAGGATGCCACGCACCTGCGAGATCGCGTCAGGTAGCCCTTCGGCGACCGTGTTGGCGGTCTTGGAGAGATCGCTCAGACTTTTGAGAAAGTTGTCGATGTCGTCGGAATTGTCGGCCAGGCTGGCGGTGAAGACCTCGACGTGCCTGGCGGTCTTGGCTATGTCGTCCGCGGTCGATTCCACCGCGGGGCCAACGTCGCCGACAAGGCCCTCGAACTGACCGAGGATGTTGTTGGCCCGCTCGGCGATATCACGCGCCGTCGCCAGGATATCGGTCACGTCGGACGGGTTTGCCTTGATGATGGGCACGGTGCCCTGTTCGATCGCCTGCTGGATGAGACCCGGCTCCTCGGCCACGCCGCCCTTGAGCTCGATGAAGGCGAAACCGGTCAGGCCCTGGAAGCCGATATTGGCTTCCGTCGATTCCTTGACCGGCAGACTTGGGTCGACTTCGGTCGTCGCGATCACGACGCGCGGATTGTTCGGGTCGATGCGCAGCGCCTTGACGCTGCCGACCGGCAGTCCGTTGAACAACACCTGACTGCCCTGCTGAAGCCCGGTGACCGAGCCTTCGATCCGAACCAGCAGCGGCACGCGGGAATCCCCCGATGAGGAGAACACCGACCAATAGACAAAGCCGAAGGACAGCGCGAGAACCACCAGCGTAAAAATACCGACGCGAACGTAGTTGGCTTTGGTTTCCATTACCTGGCTCCCTCGACGAGACTGGCGGCATGATCCGGCGCTGCGATGGTGCGCGCCCGCTTGCCGTGGAAGTACGAGTTCACCCACGGATGGTCGAAATCGAGCATTTTCGATAACGGCCCTTCGACGAGCACCTTGCGATCGCCGAGCACGGCGATACGGTCGCAAGCTTGAAAGAGGCTGTCGAGGTCGTGGGTGACCATGTAGACGCTGAGGCCGAGCGTATCGCGCAGGGTCATGATCAGCTGATCGAAATCGGCCGCGCCGATCGGGTCGAGGCCGGAGGTCGGCTCATCCAGGAAGACGATGTCGGGATCGAGCGCCAGCGCGCGCGCAAGCGCGGCACGCTTGATCATTCCGCCGGACAGTTCGGAGGGAAATTTGTCGGCGGCATCGGGGGCGAGCCCGACGAGATCGATCTTCAGCCGCGCGAGTTCGTGCATCAAGGCCGGCGACAGGTCGAGGTACTCGCGCATCGGCACTTCGATATTCTCCAGGACCGTCAGCGAGGAAAACAGCGCGCCATGCTGGAACAGGACGCCCCAGCGGCGCTCCACCGCAAGACGTTCCGCGTCGCTGGCCGTCTCGTAGTCGATCCCAAATATCTCGATGGTGCCGCCCTGCTTCTGGTTGAGGCCGAGAATTGTGCGCAGCAACACCGACTTTCCTGATCCCGACGGGCCAACGAAGCCCAAGATCTCTCCGCGGCGAACGTCAAGCGACAGATTTTCCAGAATTGTTTTGTCGCCGAAACGAACCGTCACGTCGCGGGCGCGGATGATGATCTCGTCGTCTGCCGCCGCGCGGCCATTGGTCAGGGACATGTCAGAGGCCGATGGACGCATAGAAGATCGCAAAAATGCCATCTAGGAGGATGACGAGGAAAATGGATTTGACAACCGCGGCGGTCACATGGAGGCCGAGGCTTTCGGCGCTGCCGCCGACCTTCAGGCCCTCGGCCGAAGCGACGAGTCCGATGATGATCGCCATGAAGGGTGCCTTGATCAGCCCGGCGAAAATGGTGAAGAGGTCGATGGATTGCTGCAGCCCCTGCAGGAAGTTGGCGAAGCTGATGCCGGAATACATTCGCAGCGTCAGCATCGCTCCCAGCAAGGCAGCGAGATTGGAAACAAACGTCAGGAGCGGCAGCGCGATCGTCAACGCCACCAGGCGCGGGAAGATCAGGACGCTGATCGGATTGAGGCCGATGACGTGCAGCGCATCGACCTCTTCGCGCATCTTCATCGAGCCGATCTCGGCGGTGATCGCGCTGCCCGACCGGCCGGCGATCATGATCGCGGTGAGCAGCACGCCGATCTCGCGCAGCACCAGGATGCCCGCCAGATTCACGGCGTAGACCTCGCCACCGAAGCGGCGAAGCTGGAAGGCCCCCTGCTGGGCGATGATGCCGCCGATGAGAAAGCTCATCAAGACGATGATCGGCACCGCCTTGACGCCCATCTGGTCCAACTGGTTGAAGATCGCCGCCGGGCGGAACTGGGTCTTGCCGGTCAGGCGACGACTGGCGCCGAAGATCGACCCGCCGATGATATTGAGGGCGAAGACGATCTCGTCCTTCATGGCGATGACGCCGCCGCCGGTTGCGGCGAGTACCTTCACCAGGCGATTGACGCGCTGTTTCGCCGGTTGCGGGCGCTCGCGATCCATCGCTTGGCGCACAGCGGCAAAAAGCGCTTCGTCCCGTGCATCGATCCCCTCGATCCGCACATCGCGATCGCTCGCGGCGATGTCGCGGGTCATTTTCTCCAGGACAAAGGCGCCGGCCGTGTCGATCCGCTCGACCCGCGCGCAATCGACGACGACGCTGCGGCCCAGGTCGGCACCGGCCGTGTCATCGACCGTTTGTTCGAGGGAACCGACGGTTCGGGCCAGCCAGTCGCCGGACGCACGAAGCACCAGCGCGCCATCCCGTTTCTCGCCTTCGAGAGCAGGTTGAACCGTGCGCCGCCGGCCGGACGCGCCGGTCGACTGGGCCGTGGAACCTTCAAGCATTGGTGTCCGTCGTGACCTTCCTCGGAGGCGACCCTAACCGGGTGCAAGGAACCTATCCGCCGCCGTCCAATTCGGGCGCGGCGTTCGCGCGATTCCCTACAGTGTCTTAACATTAAGCGTCTATTCACAACTTGTCATGAAATGTCCGCCCGGCCGGCGGTTGCGAGGGAATTTGCCGATGCCGCGTCGTCTTTCGGTCACAGTCGAACACTTCCCGCTGGCACAGGAATTCCGCATTGCGCGCGGTTCCAAGAGCGAGGCGGTCGTCGTTACCTGCGAGATCGCCGACGAATACGGCCGTGGCCGCGGCGAATGCGTGCCGTATCAGCGCTACGGCGAGAGCATCGACAGCGTGCGCGAGCAGATCGAAACCGCGCGCGCGACCATCGAGGCGGGCGGGTCGCGTGACCGCCTCGCCGCGCTGCTGCCGGCCGGCGCGGCGCGCAACGCGCTCGACTGCGCGCTTTGGGATCTCGAAGCTAAATCCAACGGCCGCACCGTCGCGAGCCTCGTCTGCGGCCAAACGCCGCGACCGATCGAAACAGCCTATACGATCGGGCTGGGAGACGCCGGCGATATGGCTGCGGCGGCGCGGGCGGCGAATCGCCCGTTGCTTAAGATCAAGGTTGGCACGGACTCCGACGCCGTGCGGATCCGGGCCGTCCACGCAGCGGCTCGCGACGCACGGCTGATCCTCGACGCGAACGAAGGCTGGAGCGAAGCGAACATTCGCGAGCACATGCTGGTCGCCGCCGCCGCGGGAGCCGTGCTGATCGAACAACCGCTTCCCGCCGGCAAGGACGACATCCTGGCCGACATCCCGCATCCAGTGCCGATCTGCGCCGACGAGTCGGTCCACACCGTGGACGACCTTCAATCGCTGCGGGGACGCTATGACTACGTCAACGTCAAGCTCGACAAGACCGGGGGGCTGACCGAGGCGATCCGGCTGGTCGAACAGGCCCACAGCCTCGGCTTCGGCGTCATGGTCGGCTGCATGGTCGGGACGTCGTTGGCGATGGCCCCGGCGGTTCTCCTGGCGCAGGCCGCCGAATTCGTCGATCTCGACGGTCCACTGCTGCTTGCCAAAGACCGACCGGGCGGCCTCACCTATTCGCGATCGAGCGTCTCGCCGCCGCGCCCGGCGCTGTGGGGATAAGGTGTCGCCGGGATGCGGACATCCTCCCCGGCTCAGACCGCCAGACGAAACGCCTGCTCTACCGAGGGCTCGATCGCACCCGCCACCGCCTTCAGAAAAATGTCCGCGCAGGCCTCCCAGCTATAGGCCCGCGAGCGATCCAGCGCGTCCTGAGGATCAAGCGACAGAGCAGCGAGACAGGATTCCCGCAAATCATCGGACATATGCCCAGCCTTTGACGATCCGATCACGTCGAGCGGTCCCGGCTCCGGAAAGGCGGCGAGCGGGACCCCGCAGGCCAGCGCCTCGATGAGGACGATCCCGAAGGTGTCGGTCATCGAGGGAAACACGAAGACGTCGGCGGCGGCGTAATAGCGCGCCAAGGTGTCGCCCGACTGCGTCCCGGCGAAATGCACGTCGGGGTAACGCCGCGTCAATTCGCTCAACATCGGCCCGTCGCCGACCACGACCTTGGAGCCCGGCAAGTCGATATCCAGAAACGCCGTAAGGTTCTTCTCCGGTGCGACACGCGACACCGTGAGGAAGACCGGCTTTGGCAAATTGAGCTCGACGGGGTGAACGGGGCGAAAGAGGC
>NZ_JAYXIH010000023.1:0-66626 GCF_036016755.1 Aurantimonas sp. A3-2-R12
ACTTGGCGACGCGCCCACCAAGCCGCAGCTCGACAAGCGCATCTCAAATCCAAAGAGCAACTGTAATGCTAGGCTCAGGACCTATTAATTTCTCTTGATCTGTGATTCAGGGTTTCCGTCAAGGAGGTTCTGATGGCTGGTTTGTTTTTGCTGAGCGAGCGCCAGATGGCGCGGATATCGCCGCATTTCCCTTTGTCGCACGGGGTTCCTCGCGTCGATGACCGGCGGGTGGTGAGCGGCATCGTCTATGTGATCCGCAACGGTTTGCAGTGGAAGGACGCGCCGGCCGGTTATGGCCCGCACAAGACGCTGTACAACCGCTTCATCCGCTGGAGCCGGCTCGGTGTCTTCAACCGGATATTCTCGGCTTTGGCGGGCGAAGGGCCGAGGCCCGAACGCATCATGATTGACGCGACCCATCTGAAGGCTCACCGGACGGCGGCGAGCCTTCTAAAAAAGGGGATGTTCCCCGACGTATCGGGCGCACCAAAGGCGGCCTGAACTCCAAGCTCCATGCCGTCTGCGACGATGATGGCCGGCCGATCATCCTGCTCTTGTCGGAAGGCCAGTTGAGCGACCACAAGGGCGCCCGTCTCGTGCTCGGCGCCCTGCCGCCGGCCTCCAGCCTGATTGCCGACCGGGGCTATGACAGCGCCTGGTTCCGCGAAGAGCTCGAAGCCAGAGGCATCGAGCCCTGCATCCCGTCATCGAAGAGCCGTAAGACGCCCTTCGCCTACGACAAGACCCTCTACCGCCAGCGGCACAAGGTCGAGAACCTCTTCGCCAAACTCAAGGACTGGCGTCGCGTCGCAACCCGCTACGACCGATGCGCCCACACCTTCTTCTCGGCCATCTGCATCGCAGCCGCCGTCATCTTCTGGCTCTGATCAATGAGTCCTGAGCCTAGCTTTTGATGAGACACGATGTCGAGGGCCAGATCGGCGCCGGACGGCACGAGCGGTCCGATGGCCGGGGGACCTATCGTACCCGCGATTGATCTGCACCTCGCCTCGGTCGTCGATCCACGGCACTCGGAAGATGACCTGGCGCTCGGGTTCACAAATCCGTTCGATCCGCGCCTCGTCAGCATATTCGGGATGTTTCGAGACGACGGGGCCGAGACTTTCCAACACTTCGTGGACGGACTGATGGAACTCCTGTTCACCGGCGTTGCGGTGCAGGACCATGCTCAGGATCGGTTGCAGCTTTCATCAATTGCGTTCATGCATTGTCATTCGGGAATGGACGGTCAACGTTTCGAACTCCTTGGGGGGCTGATGAGAGTTCTGCAGGCGTGTTTTCCGTCCGGACCACGTGTCGGCACGATCCCGTTTACGGCCCACCAGCGGACCGCCAACTTCCATGAGGATGGTTCGTCCGCGGGCCCGCTGCTCGGATGCGGAAATTGCCGTGGTCGCTGCCAGTTGGAGGACGACACAAGGCCAGCTACGAGGTCATGCGCTCGCCTCGAATCGCGGGAACAGCACGTTGTTCTCAAGGTGGATATGTTCCATCAAATCATCCTTGAGCTGCGCCGCTCCAGCGTAAAGCGCCTGCCACGACCGGCAGGCGCCGTCCGGCAAGGTATAGTCGCCGGTTATCTGCGCCACCCGCTCCAGAAAGGCGCCGTGAGCATCGTGATCGTGGCGCATCTCGGTGATCGGCGCATCCAATTGTCCCGTGGCCTGTCGACGCATGGCTGGAAACAGGATCAATTCTTCCTTCTTCATGTGCACCTCCAATTCGCCCATGATCTGTTGCAAGGCGTTGGCCAGCCCTTCCGGCGCGTTCGGGTGGGCGGGCAGAGAGTTTGCGGTAGCCCATGGCCCGCAGTTCGCGGCACAGCGTTTGCACGCTTATGGGGATGCGGAACTCCTCGAACACCCATTGCGCCAGATCTACGAGCCGCCAGCGCACCACCCCGTCGACGGCCGGGATCGGGCCCGCCTCAAGCTTGCCCGCCAGAGCCTGCCGCTCGTCCGGCCCTAGCCGCGAGGGCGCGCCGGGCGACTTGCGGTCCAGGAGACCGTCCAGGCCCTCGGCGTTGAAACGCACGACCCAGTCCCGCACGATCTGGCGCGTCACGTCTCCGACCTTGGCCGCATCGCTGCGCGTGCCGCCCTCGTAGATCGTCGCCAGTGCCAAAAGCCGGCGGGTCTGAGATGCGTCCCGAGAACGCCGAGCAGCGTGACGAAGTGTGTTCGTATCGAAGTCAGAGCGAAGCGGAACCGGCGTGGCCATGGCGGACATCCTCCTGTTCGCCCCAATGAATCACATCAGTTCCGCGCCGAGAATCCCCTACGAGTCATAAAATCCGAGAGCTGGTATGAGGCGGATGAACTCTCGAGGGGATCGGACTTCAAGCCTGAGTGCGGGTGGATTTCGCAGTAGCGATCCCAACTGGGATCAGAAACTTTGCTTCTATAAGTTCTTGCAGCTGGATCTGTGGGCCACACCGGTGGTACACAGGTCGAATTGGCGCTTAGCGGAAACCCCCGCTATGTAGGCGTTTCAATCTTCTGGTCGCAGAGTCCCCCCCCTCTCCGCCACAATCCGCATAAATCATTGACGCGGATAGAGTATTTCAGCCATCGCCATCGCCATCGGTAGCCGTAGACCCTGGTACAGAAACCTGGTCCAGATGTAACGCGCAAGATCACATACACATTGGCGGGATTATCCGGGATTGGCCGGGATCAGGTGGGAAAAGCGTGTATCGACAGGGGTTTGAAGAGGGCCACGACCGCGCCACGTTGGCGTCTCTGATCAAGAGCCGCCGCGGGGTTATTCTAGATGTCGTCGACAAGGTCGAGGGCGGGCTGGTTGTCGTTAGGCGCGAACAGCGAAATGTCGAGGGGGATCGAGCCGTGGCGCCCGGCAAGGCTCACCAGGTTTCCGGCGGCCAGATCCCGCCGGCACATCGATTGCGGAATCCACCCCAGTCCGACACCGCTGCGGATGAGCTCGAGAACGCCCAACGTAAAAGCCGACTCGACCCGTACCCAACCCCCTTCCTGGACAAAGGGTTCGTTGAGACCGGTCCGTTCTATCAGACGACCGAAGTGGCTACTTTGCGGATAGCCGACGAGTGGCAGTGCCTTCCCCGTGCCACCATCCCCGTCGATCCGATAACGTAGCGAACCGCCGACGACCGGGATCAGCGTATCGCGCATCCAAATCCGGCGTTCGATCGATGCGTCGAAGGGAAGGGGCGGAAAATCCCGCGCTTCGTAGCACAGGAGGAGATCGGCTTCACCGTGCAGGAAAAGCGAGATGCAATCCTCGCGGTTCATCGTCCGCAGGCGCAAGGCGAGGTCGGGACTGCTGTCCTGGAAGCGATCGAGCAGCGAGGCAAACACATCCGTCGCGAGCGCATGTTGGGTTGCGAGGACCACGGTTTGCGGCCGCCCACCCTGTGCGATGATTTGACCGCGCAGACGCGACAATCGTTTGAGAAGCGTGCGGATCTCTGCTTCGTTCTCCGTCAGGCTGGCACGGAGAACGACGCTGTTTGCCCTGCGTTCGAGAAGAGGGACGCCGGCCCAATCCTCCAATGCCCGGATACGGCGGGAAAAGGCCGGCTGAGTGACATTACGCCGCGCGGCAGCACGACTGAGGGTTTTTTCCTCGAGCAAGGCCAGCGCGTCTTCGAGAAGCTTCAGATCCATGCGGCCCCACCCATACGTCCGGTATGAGTAGGCAAGAATATCGGCATTATCAATCCTGTGCGCTCCCGGCTATCGATTCGCGGAGATCAATAATCCCAAGGGGCGACTTCCCATGACGGCGAGCGAGACACCGAGCGCGGTCCACGACACCATGAGGCGGCGCCGCGATGTGTTAGCCCGGACTTTGCAAACCTTTCCAAGGCTTGCTCTTGGACATCTGCCGACGCCGCTGGAGCCGATGGACCGTCTGAGCGAACATTTAGGAGGGCCCCGTATTTGGGTGAAGCGAGACGACTGTACCGGCCTCTCCACGGGTGGCAACAAGACGCGCAAGCTTGAGTTCCTCATGGCCGACGCGCTGGAGAAACAGGCGGACTGCGTCATCACGCAGGGGGCCACGCAGTCGAATCATGCGCGTCAGACCGCAGCCGCGGCGGCAAAGCTCGGCCTTGCGTGCCACATCCTGCTTGAGGATCGGACCGGCTCGAACGACCGTCAGTACAATATGAACGGCAACGTCCTGCTTGATCGGCTCCACGGAGCCAGCGTGGCAATGCGTCCTGGGGGCGCCGATATGGCGGCGGCAATGGAGGCGCTGGCGGACGAGCTCAGGGCTGAGGGGCGCAGGCCCTACGTCATTCCCGGCGGCGGATCGAACCCCGTGGGCGCGCTGGGTTATGTGGCCGCCGCCGAAGAATTAATGCGCCAGGCGGATCAGATCGGATTCGCGATCGATGCGATCGTCCACGCAACCGGGAGTTCGGGCACGCAGGCGGGACTGGTCGCCGGTCTCGCGGCCCTGGAATCGGACGTCGATCTCCTGGGCATCGGCGTGCGCGCGCCGCGGGAAAAGCAGGAAGGCATGGTCTACGACCTTGCCTGCCGGACCATGGAACACCTCGGCGCGGGCTTCGCGATCGAGCGTGAGCGCGTGCGCGCAAACTGCGACTATGTGGGACCCGGATACGGTCTACCCACGGACGGGATGCGCGAGGCGGTCAAACTCCTCGCTCGGCTTGAGGGCCTGCTCTTCGATCCGGTCTATTCCGGCAAGGGGCTCGACGGGCTCATCGACCTCGTCGGCAAGGGGCGATTCGATGGCGCGCGCAACGTCGTCTTCCTGCACACCGGGGGCAGTGCCGCCCTGTTCGGCTACCCGGAGACATTCGACCTCGACGATCCTCAATCCTGAACAGCAAGGAAGTTCACTATGAGATATACCTCCGTCGTTCTCGCTGCGGTGCTCGCCGCAGGCACGGCCCTGCCCGCAGCGGCGCAGGAACTGACCGGAAAGCTCGCCAAGATCGCCGAGGCGGGCGAGATCGTGATCGGGCACCGGGAGAGCTCTGTGCCGTTCGCCTATCTGGACGAGAACCAGCAGCCGGTGGGGTACTCCATCGATCTGTGCATGAAGGTCGTCGAGGCCGTCGAGGAGACCGTCGGCAAGGACATCGAGGTCCGCTATGTCCCGGTTAATCCGAAAACCCGCATCGCGCTCATGGCCAATGGCACCATCGACCTCGAATGCGGCTCGACCACAAACAACCTCACCCGTCAGGAGCAGGTGGAGTATCTGCCGACCACCTTCATCACCGGGACCAAAATTCTGACGCGCAGGGATTCAGGCATCCAGTCGGTTGATGACCTGGATGGCAAGGCCATTGCGCTCGCCCAAGGCACGACGAACGAACGCGCCGTCAAGGCCGCGGTGGAGGAGAAAGGGCTCGATGTCAAGATTCTTCCCGTGCGCGACCACGCCGAGGGGATGCTGGCGCTGGAAACCGACCGGGTGGACGCTTATTCGACCGACCACATCCTGCTTTTCGGGCTCATCTCGAAGGCGAAGAACCCCGATGATTTCGCGGTGGTCGGCGACTTCCTCTCCTTCGATCCATACGCGATTATGGTGCCGCGCAACGACAGCGCCTTCGAACTCGCCGGCAAGAAAGCCCTCGCCGAGTTGTTCCGGTCCGGCGAAATCGATGCCATCTACGAAAAGTGGTTCGGGCCGATGGGCGTGGAGCAGACCGACCTGTTGAAGGCGGCGTTCCAGATACAGGCGCTGCCTGAGTAAGCAGCAGTAGCGGCGCCACCGTGTCTATTACCAGCGGGACGACCCGAAGATGAACTACAACTGGAATTGGGGCGTCCTGTTCGAGGAACCCTATCTGGAATGGCTCATTTCGGGCGTCCAATGGACATTCGCTGTGGCGCTCGCGGCTTGGGTCATCGCGCTCGTCGTGGGCGTCACCGTGGGGGTCGGGCGGACGCTGCCCTCCCGCCCGATTGCGCTGATCTGCACGGTCTACGTCGAACTTTTCCGCAACGTACCGCTGCTCGTGCAGATGTTCCTGTGGTACTTCGTCGTGCCCGAGATCGTGCCCGAAGATGTCGGCCGCTGGATGAAACGGGATATGCCGAACCCGGAATACGTGACGGCGGTCGTCGCGCTCGGCCTTTATACCGCGAGCCGCGTGGCCGAGCAGGTACGCGCCGGCGTCCAGTCGGTCGGTAGCGGGCTGACCAGCGCGGCTTACGCCAACGGTCTTTCCGTCGCGCAGACCTATCGTTATGTCCTTCTACCCATCGCCTTCAGGCTGATCGTGCCGCCCCTTACGTCGGAATTTCTGACGATTTTCAAGAATTCGTCGCTTGCGCTGACGATCGGGCTTCTGGAGCTCACCGCGCAAAGCCAGCAGATTGCCGAGTACACGTTCCAGGGGTTTGAAGCCTTCACCGCCGCGACGGTCATCTACGTCTGCATCGCGCTTCTGGCCACGGTTGCCGCGCAGGCCATCGAGAAGCATACGCGCATTCCCGGCTATGTCGGGGGGGCGTGAGCGATGGGCGATTTCGACATCAGCGTCATCACGGACAACCTGCCGTTCCTTTGGCAGGGGCTGCAGCTTTCGCTGCTGCTGACCGGTCTCGCGATCATTGGCGGCATCGTCCTGGGAACGGTTCTGGCGCTGATGCGACTATCCGGCATACTGCCGCTGGCGCTTTTCGCGGCGGGCTACGTGAACCTGATCCGGTCCGTCCCGCTCATCCTCGTGATCTTCTGGTTCTATTTCCTGGTACCGCTGGCCTTGGGGCGTCCGGTCGGTGGCTTCCAATCGGCGCTGATCGCCTTCGTTATGTTCGAAGCGGCGTACTATTCCGAGATCATCCGCGCCGGCATCCAGTCGATCCGCAAGGGGCAGGTCCAGGCCGGTCAGGCGACCGGTTTGTCCTATTGGCAGATCCAGCGCTACGTCGTGCTGCCGCAGGCATTTCGGAACATGATCCCCATCCTGGTGACGCAAGGCATCATCCTGTTCCAGGATACCAGCCTCGTCTTTGTCGTCTCCTTGCGTGATTTCATGACGGTCTCGTCGATCATCGCGCGGACCGAGGGCCGGCTGGCGGAAATGTATATTTTCGCTGCCCTGGTCTATTTCGCCATCTGTCTCGCCGGATCGCTCTTCGTCCGCCGGCTACAAAAGGCAAAGCCCGCATGATCGACCTTCAAAACGTCTCCAAGTGGTACGGTGACTTCCAAGTGCTTGCCGACTGCACCACCCAGGTGGCTCGGGGCGAGGTGGTGGTGGTCTGCGGTCCCTCGGGTTCGGGCAAGTCGACGTTGATCAAATGCGTCAACGGCCTCGAGCCGGTACAGAAGGGCTCGATCACGGTGGACGGTATCGAGGTCACCGAACGCAGGACCAACCTGACCCAACTGCGCGCGCGAATCGGGATGGTGTTCCAACATTTCGAGCTGTACCCGCACATGACCGTACGGGAAAACCTCTGTCTCGCACAGGAGAAGGTGCTGGGACGCAGCCGGGCCGAGGCCGTGGCCAAGGCGGAAAGTCTGCTCGAAAGAGTGGGGCTGGCCGAACACATCGACAAACATCCCGGCGCACTGTCCGGCGGTCAGCAGCAGAGGGTCGCGATCTCGCGGGCGCTCGCGATGGACCCGATCGCCATGCTGTTCGACGAGCCGACCTCGGCGCTCGATCCAGAGATGATCAACGAAGTGCTTGATGTGATGGTCGAACTTGCGCGCGACGGCATGACGATGATCGTCGTCACGCACGAGATGGGCTTTGCCCGCAAGGTCGCGGATCGGGTGGTCTTCATGGATGAGGGTAGGATCGTCGAGGACCGACCCACCGAAGAGTTCTTCGGCAATCCCGAAAGTGAGCGGGCGCAGGAGTTCCTGTCGAAGATCCTCAACCACTGATGACCTCCGGGCGTTGGAGCTTCTGCCTCCAGCTCATACCCACACGCCGACGCGAGCTTTTCTGCATAGCGCCCTCCGACATGCGTCTTAAACGGCTGCCTCAAATGCCTCGGCCCGGGCTTGCGCGAAGAGCGCAGAGGCCTCAAGGAACTGCCGTTCGTCGAGAACATCATCGGATCGGTTCAAGCTCAAAATGACAATTGAAGATGAGTCTTGGGCGTGGTTACAGCAGTCGCTCGATCGGCATGTATCGTATCACGGCAGCCAGGACGGCCGCCGGACGTGTGATCCCGGGTTCTTGGCTGCGATTTGTGCGGCCATCGTGCCAGAAGAGCCGCCGTCCTTCGCGCGTGACACGGTAGGCAACGCTCGGTGATCGTCCGTCCTCCAGAAATGCGGCGGTGCGTTCGGCGAAACCCGACCCGTGTATCAATAGAACGACTTCGCTATTGTCTAACGCGGAGCGCGGGTCGAGGTTGAACGAACCGATCACGGAGAGACGATCGTCAATCACCATGACCTTGGAGTGCAAACTGGCTGCGACGTCATCATGTCTGTGACTGCCGGTGATGGAGCCGTGCAGCAGCGAGGCTACCCGGCGCACCGGTGCGTTGAGCTTGAGTTCGTGGATCGCGACACCGGCATCGAGCAAGGCAGGTCTGTATTTGGCGTAGCCTGCCTGTGCGGCGAGGACGTCGTTGGTGGCGAAGGAATTGGTCGTGACTCGCACCTTGACGCCGCGATCCACGAGCGCCGCGAAACGGCGCACGCCATTTCGACCCGGAATAAGGTAGCCGGATTCGATGTCGAGCGTTTGTTCGGCCGCGGCAGTCAGATCGGCGATACGCCTTGCGACCTTGCGATGGTCGGGGCCGGTAATTCCCGGATGGTCGTCCACAATGCTTGACGGGCACCAGACGAGATCGGCCAGCAACGCCCGGACCGAGGGAAGATCGGCGACCCGGGCGACGGCGCCAGGATCCGTCTCTCCGGCGTTTCCCAGGCGTTCGGCGCCGATCGCCTCGTCAAGCATCTTCAGGTGCCGTTCGATCACGGCCGATCCGGCCCGTTCCTCCACACCGAATGCAGAGGACGGCATGGCCAGTTCGCTGTCCCAGTATTGTTGTACCGACGCCCCCATGGCGGCTGCGGACGGACCGGCTATCAGCACGTCGCAGTCGCGGAAGTTCATGGTCTCCGCCAAACCGAAATACGCATTGCCGATGTTGCGTCCGCCCGTGATCGCGACGACGTCGTCGACGACAAGAGCCTTGTTATGCATGCGCCTGTTGAGACGTGCGAAGGCAAAGAACCAGTGCAGGAAGTAGGCGCGACGTGTCAGTGAGGCGTTGTAGATGCGCACTGTCACCTGCGGATGCGCTGCCAGCGTCTTGACCAGGGTGCGTGTGCCGCTTGCATGGAGGTCGTCGAGCAGGACGCGCACGCGAACGCCGCGCCCGGCGGCTTCGATCACGTGACGCGCCATCAGATGTCCGGCCAGGTCGCTGTGCCAGGTGTAGTATTGAAGATCGATCGTGTCGGCCGCAGCTTCAATGAGCGCAAGCCGCGCGGCGAGGGCCTTGGGTCCGTCCGGGAGAAGGTCGTGTCCGCTGTGACCCGTGTCGCGCGCGTTGTCTGGAGTGAGCGTCTTGACCAGGTCCCGCAGCGCTGACGGGCGTGCAGGGACGGCGCATGCCCCTTCGCGATTCAGGATGTCGCGCCGAATGTGGCGATAGCGCCGTTCGCCCAGCAGGACGAGACCGCCGAGTCCGAACAGGACGCCGAGGATCGCCAGAAGCCATTGCGTCATGTCGCTTCGTCCCCGATCCCAGACATCTCGGGCCCGAGAGCCGTCTGACCTGTGGAGAGAGGGTTCCGGTCACCGCTGATCTCGAACTCCGCCCAAATAGGCAGGTGGTCGGAAGCGATCCGGGCGAGCCGGTCGGCGATGACGGCGCAATCGGTGAGAGCGAGACGATCATTGTGGTAGATGCGGTCGAGCGGGGTCAAGGGCCGCCGGGACGGATAGCTGGGCCCGGTGGGAGTCAACGACATCTCTTTCTCGAACAGGCTCAGGCTGTTGGGAGTGCGCCCCCACCCATTGAAGTCACCCACGATAATCGCCGCGCGTTTCGCGTCCAGTTCAACTGCGGCGAGCAGCGCCCGCGACTGCCGATAGCGGTATCGGGCGAGCAGGCCCAAATGTGTGGCAATCATCCGCAGGGGAAACTCTCCGGCGTTCAAATCAGCAAGGACCGCTCCTCTCGGCTCCAGGCCGGGCAGCTCGAGACAACGTGTCTGCCGCACGTCGATGCGGTCGCCAACCAGCACGACATTGCCATGCCAGCCGAGGCCTGGCTCATCGTGGTCAAGCGCGGCGAGCCGAAGGCCGGTGCGTTCGTGAATCTTGGCCGCGTCGAAAATCGCCCGTCGCTGGTTGAAACGATAATCGGCTTCCTGCAACGCGACGATGTCAGCGTCCAACGACGCGACCAGATCGAGGATACGTTCCGGGTCCCGTCGTGCATCGCGACCGATCGCCTTGCGGATGTTATAGCTGGCAACCCTGATCCGCATCGTAACCTCGTCGCATTGCGTCCCCGCCGGCCTCCAGACATGTAGAACGAGGCAAGGCAAAACCAGGGCAACCGACGAAATCCCTGAATCGGTCGCCATCGCATGAAAGAGTCGTTGGACCTCACTGACGTCCATGCCGCCGTGCCAGCCCGTGAGATATCTTGCTCATGTGGTCACTGCTTGATGGTTGCTTGGCTCGAGCCGTCGCCAGGGATCTTCCTGTCGACACTTGCGTCCTATTCGGCCGGCTGCCCCGCAGGCTTGTCGTCTTAGGCTGCGACGTGGTGCGCATCCGGCGCATCCGGGGTAAACCGCGAGACGAAACGGCCCAGCTGATCGAGATAGGTCAGGATCACTGGCACCACGACGAGCGTCAGCAGGGTCGAGGAAATCAGGCCGCCGATGACCGCGTGGGCTATCGGGGCGCGTTGCGACCCGCCTTCGCGCTCGCGGTCGGCCGGGCCCATGATCCGTTGACAGGATGGCGGCGCGCGAGCCTTCATCGCTGATGGAAACATGGCGTCACGATCTTTTCTCCCTCGCGCTTTTCATCCGGATCTGCGAGGCGCACAGCATCACCCGCGCCGCCGAGCAAATGAACGTCGCCACCTCGGCGGTGAGCCGACGCGTCGCTCTCCTCGAAAGCGAGGCCGGGCTGCCGCTGCTAATTCGCAAACCGCATGGCGTTGAGCCGACCACAGCCGGCCTGCTCATGCTGCGTTATGCGCGCGACGTCATGCATCTTGGCCGGCAACTCGACGCCGCGCTGGATGATCATCGATCGGGAGCCAGTGGCCATATCCGGGTCTATGCCTCGAGTTCGGTCCTGGTGGAGTGTCTTGCCGCTCATCTGTCCCAATTCGGACGCGAATATCCGCGCATCAAGCTCGATCTGGAAGAGCGGCCAAGCGCCGACACTCTCGAAGCCCTGCATCGCCGCCAAGCCGATATCGGAGTGGTTGTGGCCGGCAGCGAGATGGGCGGATTGTCAAGCTTTGCCTATGCCAGCGACTCGCTTGCCGTGGCGCTTCCGAAAAACCATCGCCTCGCTGGGGCGGAGCGCCTGCGATTCAGCGAGCTTTTCGACGATGATCACATCGCGCTCGAGCCGGGAACCGCCGTGCATCGGTTGCTAGCGGAAAAGTCGCGCGCCTATCAGCCAGGGCCAAGAATCCGGGTGCAGGTCCGAAGTTTCGAGGTCATGTGCCAAATGATCGGCCAAGGCCTTGGGATCGGGATCCTTCCACGCCGCGCCGTTGGTCCGCTGGCAGCGGCCTTGGGTCTGACGCTGGTCGCTCTCGACGAGCCGTGGGCCGAGCGAAAATTCGTCATCTGCGTGCAATCGCCTGACAATCTCAGCGCGTCGGCCGATCGGCTAGTTTCATTCCTGCGCGAACAGGTGCAGCCCGCGCCTGAGGCGTGAAGCCCGGTTTCCCGGATTGCTGGTTCTCCCCATGCCAGACGCGAATTCTCCATATTCGAAATCTGACACCACGGAATTCTAATTCCCGGAAGCATTTTTTACCCATAGGCTGAGAAAGTCATTCGGACGTGATGCAGACGAAATTGGGACATTGACGCTTGTCACACTCCTCTCTCCCGGACTGGACAGGCCTTCAAAAGGAAGGTCGTGCGCGGCAAATCGCCCATCGCCAAGCGATCGCGGCGGATCTCGACCAGGCATTCAACCTGTTTGTCGAGCGTGAAGGCGGCGAGAGCGCGAATTCGGACGGTATCCTGGAGGGAATGCCCTACGCAGCCAAGGACATGTTCGATCTGCCGGGCCGGGCACCTCTGTTCGGTCTGGACAAGGCCTTGTCCGCGCCCCCGCGGCATCCGGCGGAAATTCTTCGCCGTCTCGATCGGGCGGGCGGGCATCGCATCGGGCTCACCCGGTTGACGTCGATCGCCTATGAGCCCTCGGGAGCGGGCACCGCGCTCAATCCATGGAACCCCGAGATGGCGCCCGGCGGGTCGTCGTCGGGCTCGGCCGCCGCCGTGGCCTGCGGGGCTGCTTTCATCGCTCTGGGATCGGACACCGGCGGGTCGTTGCGCATTCCGGCCCATTGCTGCGGCGTGACGGCGTGGAAACCGAGCCCCGATACGATACCGCGCAACGGCGCGGCGACCCTTGCGCCGAGTCTCGATACGATCGGCCTGATCGCCCGCAGCGCCCGCGATATTCTGCTGACGATGGACGCGACGCATCTTGCGCCCCCTTCCGGCGAAATCGAAGCGGAGCGCGCGAAGCCGGGCATCGCGATTGCGGTGGATATCATGGCGCTCGCCGAGCCCTCCGTCAGATCTGCTTGCGAGGCCGGGATCGCACATCTCTCCGGGCTTGGGTTTTCGCTACAAGACCGCGACGCGAAACCCGAAATCAAACGGGCCGGAGATGCGGCGCTGCGCGTTCTGCAAGGGGAGGCGGCCCGCCATTTCGCCCCCTCACTCGACGCCCTTTCCGCCAACCCGTCGCTGCGCCGTCGCCTCGAGATGGGGCTCAGCGTCGATGACGCGACCCTCGCTTCGGATCTCGCCGGGCGGAAGGCCGCGCGCCAGGAATTTCTGACGGCGGTCTTCGGACGCTGCGATTTCCTCGCGCTGCCGGTCATGCCGATCCGCACGCCGGCGCTCACGGAGGTCGACCCGGCCTCGAACGACTTTACCCCCCGCATCCTTTACGCCCTGAGTGCCTGGACCCTGTTCGCCAACTATCTCGGCCTGCCGGTTCTCGCCTTGCCGACCGGCTTCGACGACCGGAACATGCCGGTCGGCTTGCAAATCGTCGGCCGGCCGGGAAGCGATCGACGTCTCGTCGCGCTCGGCGCGGCGTTCCAGGCGGGTTCCGCATGGCATGGCCGCATGCCGCGCTTCGCCGGGCCGATCATCGAACAAGCGGAGAGAGCGGTCGCATGAGTGACGGAGCCCTGTCCCATTTGCGTGTTCTGGATCTGACGCGCGTTCGCGCCGGGCCCACATGCTGCCGCATCCTTGCCGATTTTGGCGCGGACGTGGTCAAGGTCGAGGCTCCGGTCGGCATCGATCCTAACGAGAACATGAGCGGGCCGCGGCACGGCTACGACATGCTGAACCTGCATCGCAGCAAGCGCTCGCTCACCTTGAACCTGAAGAAGCCGCAAGGTCACCATCTGTTCATGCGGCTGGTCAAGGACGCCGATGTCGTCGTGGAGAATTTTCGGCCTGATGTGAAGGACCGGCTCGGGATTGGCTACGAGGTGCTGAAGGCCGTCAACCCGCGGATCATCCTGGCCTCGATCTCCGGTTTCGGTCAGTCCGGACCTTATCGGATGCGCGCGGGATTCGATCAGATTGCCCAGGGTATGGGCGGCTTGATGAGCGTCACGGGACTGCCAGGTCAAGGTCCGGTCCGGGCCGGCATTGCGGTGGCCGACTCGGCTGCGGGAATCTACGCCGCCTGCGGTATCCTCGTCGCCGTCACCGAGCGGGAACGATCCGGCGAAGGGCAATGGCTGCACACATCGCTGCTGGAAGCGCAGATCGCGATGATGGATTTCCAGGCCGCCCGTTATCTGATCGACGGCGAGGTTTCGGGGCAGGTCGGCAACGACCATCCCTATTCGACGCCGATGGGTGTCGTGGAAACCGCCGATGGCTACATCAACATCGCCGTCGGCGGCGAGGGGCAGTGGCGGCCGTTCTGCGAGGCGATCGCTCGGCCGGATCTCTCCGATGGTGCGCAATACCGCACGCAAGCGGATCGGTTCGCCAACCGACCCGCGCTGATGGCCCTGTTGCGCGACGTCTTCAAGCAGCGGCCCTCCGCCGAATGGCTTGAGCGACTGGAGGAGCACGGCGTGCCGGCCGGACCGATCAATGGCATCGACGCGGTCTTCGACGATCCGCAGGTCCGTCATCTCGGCATGGCAGTGCCGATGGAGCACGGCGCACGTGGCCCAATTCGGGTCGTCGGGCAGCCGATCACCATGACGCGGACGCCCGCCGACATCCGGGCGCCGGCCCCCGACCCGGGCGAACACACGGATGAGATCCTCGCCGAAGCAGGGCTGACGGCCGGCGAGATCGCGGCGCTGCGACATGACGAGGTGATCTGACGCAATGGAGAACGCAACCATCCACTATGAACGCGAGGGGCATGTCGCGCGTCTCGTCATCGACCAGGAGCGGCGGCGCAACGCCGTCAACCTTGCGATGTGGCGGCTAATTCCGGACCTGCTGCGGCAGGCCGCGGCCGATCCAGATGTCCGGCTGGTGGTGGTAACCGGCTGTGGATCCGCCGCGTTTTCCGCGGGTGCAGACATTTCCGAGTTCGCCGCACTTCGCGCGACCGCAAGCGGCGTCGAGGCTTATGAAGTGGCTGTCACGGCTGCCCTCGACGCGTTACTCGGCTGCCCGAAGCCGACCATCGCCGCAGTGCGTGGCGTCTGCTTCGGCGGGGGCATGGAAATTGCGCTGTGCTGCGACTTGCGCTTTGCGGACGCCCAAGCGCGCTTCCGCATGCCGGGCGCCCAACTTGGCCTCGGCTACGCCTATTCCGCGGTGCGGCTGATCGCGGATCGGCTGGGGGCGACCGCGACCGCCGACATTCTGTTTACCGGGCGTGAGATCAGCGCCGCCGAGGCCGCAAGGCTCGGGATCGCCCAATGCGTGAGCGCCGCCGAAACGTTCGACGCCGACGTGGCGGCGGTGGTCGCGCGGATCGCCGGTAACGCGCCGCTGACGCTGCTCGCGGCCAAGCGGGCCCTTATCGATCTCGCCAGGCCCGATCATCTTCGCGATCGGGCTGCCGTCGATGCGCTTGTCGCGGCGTGTTTCGCCAGCGAGGACTACGCGGAAGGTCGGGCGGCCTTCCGGGAAAAACGCGAACCGCTCTTTCGGGCCGGTGCCGGGACGGCCCCGCAACAAGAGCCCTCCGACCTTTCTTCGGCGCAAAAGGTGACGTCATGAAACGATCCAGCATCCTACGGCACACGATCGGGCTGGCCGCGGCCGCCATCGTCGCCGTATCCCCCATGAAAGCCTTCGCTGTGGGCCCTGAGCCCGAACCCTTGTCGCCGCCGGTCGAACTCACGGTCGGTTATCAAAAGGTCGGCCACCTGGCCCCGATCACGCTGATCTCCGAGGACTTGAAGAAGCTCGGCGTCGATCTGAAGACGGTGGAGTTCGCCCGTTATGCCGACGCGCGCACCGCGCTCCTCTCAGGGTCGCTTGAAATGGCGACGGTCGGACCGGCCGATCTCGCCATCGCGCTGTCGCAGGGATCGACCAACATCGTCGGTATCATGGGCGTCGGTTCGTCGCCGAAATACGTCATCGGCCGCGAGGGCGTGAAGCTCGATTCCTGGGAAGACCTCAAGGGCAAGACCGTCGCCATCGCGCCGGGTTCGGCCGTCTGGTTCCAGTTCGCCGCGACCTTGACCGAACAGGGGATTCCCTATGACAGCTTCAAGGCGGTGAACATCCAGGGCGGCGGCGCCAATTTCGATCAGGCGCTGAAGCGCGGCGAGGTCGATGCCATCGTGACCTGGGAGCCGTTTGAATCGGTGCCGGTGATCGAGGGTTACGGCTATTTCGCCAAAGGACTGGAATACAGCAAGTCGGAATCGGTCGGCGCCGAACTCGGCATGGTCGTCGCCACCAAGGAGGCGGTCGACAACAAGCGCGAGGCGGTCGAACGCTTCGTCTGGGCCTATCTGAAGGCACAGGAGACTCTGGCTGCCGATCCGAAGGCTTTCGCCGCCGCCTATGCCGACCTGACCGGCCTCGCGCCCGACGTTGCCGCCGAGGCCGCCAAGCCGATCACGCTGGGCTCCGTCGTGACACCCGAGCAGATTGCCCGCCAGGCAAAGGCGTTCGCTGAGTTGGGCGTGATCCAGCGCGATGTCTCCGCGGAGATCGAAGACTATTGGGACGCCTCGCTCGTCAAGAGCGCCAAGGGCGAGTGACGGGACGCCGGCGGCATCGCTTTGCGACGCCGCCGGCAAACTCGCCGCAGATGCTGCAAACAGGAGAGCCGTCGTGTCCGACACCTCAGTCAAACGCCGCGGCAACAGGGTTGGCTCCGAAGGCGCCGGTCTTGCCGCGCCCGGTGGCCGTGCCCTGGGCAGCACGTTGCCGCGGCTCATCATGAGCGGACGGCTTGGATCGATGATCCTTGCCCTCGTTCTGCCGGTCGTCCTCGTCGTCATCTGGCAATTGGCGGGCACCAACGGCTCCCTGTTCGGCGGCGTTCTTCCGACCCCAGATCGCGTGGTGAAGGCGTGGTGGATGTGGGCGTTCGGCGAACGCGGTATGGGGCTCAACCCCTATAGCGGGACATGGCTCGCCAATGTCCTCTTCTCGACCCAGCGCGTGGCACAAGGATTTGCCGTCGCGATCCTCATCGGTGTGCCTGCGGGCATCATGATCGGCTGGAACCGCCTATCGGCGCAGGTTCTCGATCCCACGATCCAGCTGTTACGGCCGGTCCCCATCACCGCCTGGCTACCGTTTTCGATCGCCGTTTTCGGCATCGAGAGTTTCGGCGCGATCTTTCTGATCGCCCTCGGCGCCTTTTATCCGATCGTCATCAACACCACCCAGGGCGCGCGCCACGTCGAGCGCAATCTCGTCCGCGCCGCGCTGATGATGGGAGCGAACCGCTTTGACATCCTGCGTTGCGTGGTCGTTCCAGCCGCGCTGCCCTCCATCTTCACCGGGCTGCGGATCGGGCTCGGCATTGGCTGGACCGCCGTGATCGTCGCCGAGATGATCGCCGTCAAGTCGGGCCTCGGCTACGTCCTTTGGGACGCCTATTACGTCGGCAGGATGGACGTCGTCATCGCCGATATGGTCTCCATCGGCCTGATGGGCCTCCTGAGCGACCAGCTCATTCTGCTTGTCGAACGGTGGGCGCTCTCCTGGCGTCTTGTCGTCGCCAGCCGCTAAATCAGGGATAGATCATGGCGAGGATACAAGTTCGAGAAGTCGCGAAGGTCTATCAGGCGGTCACGCCCATTCGGGCTCTCGACTGCGTCGACATGGACGTGGCCGATGGCGAGTTCGTCGCGCTGCTCGGGCCATCGGGTTGTGGCAAGTCGACCCTTCTCAACATTCTGGCGGGTTTCGAAAAGAGCACCGAAGGCGTGGTCCTGATCGACGACGAACCGGTCGGTCCGCCCGGGCCGGATCGCGGCGTGGTATTCCAGGATGCAGCGCTGTTTCCCTGGCTCACCGTCTATGACAACGTGACCTTTGGTCCGCGCATCCAGGGCGTCGGCCGGGCCGAATACGACAGCCGGACGCGGGAGATGTTGTCGATCGTCGGCCTCAGCGAATTCGCCGATTCCTACCCCTCGCAACTCTCCGGAGGCATGCGCCAGAGGGTCGGTATCGCACGGGTTCTCGTCATGCGACCGCGCGCGCTATTGATGGACGAGCCCTTCGGCGCGCTCGACGCCCAGACCCGAATGGCGATGCAGGAACTCCTGCTCGAGGTATGGCAACGACTGAGCACGACCGTGGTGTTCGTTACCCATGATATCGACGAAGCCATCCTTCTGGCGGATCGGGTCTGCGTCATGTCGGCAAGACCGGCGTGCATCGCGCGGGAAATTCTCATCGACCTGCGTCGTCCGCGCTCCATCGACGATCTGACCAGCCCCGCCTTCATCCGGTACAAGGCCGAAATCATGTCCGAGATGCGCAGCGCCCACCAGCCAGCGGAGCCGATTCACGCATGAGCAATCCCCGCATTCCCTATCGCCTGGCCTCCGAACGGCCGGTGCTTCCGCCGATGCAGGGCAAGCGCATTCTCGTTCACCTCGTCGTCAACGTCGAGCACTGGCAGTTCGACCAGGCGATGCCACGGACGATCATCACGCCGCCGCATGGCAAGGAAACCATTCCGGATGTGCCGAATTTCAGTTGGGCCGACTACGGGATGCGGGCCGGCCTGCCGCGCATTCTCAAGCTTTTCGCCGAACGCGGTGTGCCGGCCTCGACCTCGCTCAATGCGGGCGTGATCGCGGCCTACCCTCAGGCGGCGGATGCGATGCTGCACGCCGGTTGGGAATTTATCGGACACGGCGTGCATCAGCGTTCGCTGATTCAGGCGAGCGGTGGCGAGGAAGGCCTTGTGTCCGAGGCGCTGGAGCTGATCACCCGCTTCACCGGCCAGCCGGTGCGCGGCTGGCTCAGCCCCGGCCTTCGCGAAAGCGACGATACGCCGGATATCCTGATGCGGAAGGGTGTCGACCATGTCTATGACTGGGTGGTCGACGATTTGCCATCGTGGATCGAGACGCGACACGGCGACCTCCTGGCAATGCCCTATAACCTCGAAATCAACGATTCGATCGTCTACGCGATCGAGAAGCATGCGACCGGCGAGATGCTGAGCCGCCTGCGTCATACGCTGCGGCTGTTCGAGCGCGAGGTGGAGGAAAATCCGAGAGTGCTGGCGATCGGGCTGCATCCGCATTTGATCGGCGTGCCGCACCGGCTACAGGAACTGGAAGACATGATCGATCTTCTGCAAGCATCCGACGACGTGCTGTTCACCACAGGCTCGCCGATCGCCGACTGGTTCGTTACCGCGACAAAAGCGGAAGCCAGCGCGGACTCGCGCTGATGGATCTGCAGCTCAGCGACAAGCGCGTTCTGGTTACCGGCGGCTCCAAGGGCATCGGCTTTGCCGTGGCGCAGGCGTTCGCGGCCGAAGGAGCATCGGTCGTGATCGTCGGGCGCGATCCCGAAAAGCTGGACGCGGCCAAGGCTCGGTTGACCCGGCACGGCGCGACGATCGAGACCCATGCGGCCGATCTGGCGATGCCCCGATGGCGGGAGGAACTCGCCGAAACTATCGGACCGGTCGATATCCTGGTGAACAACGCCGGCGCCATTCCAGGGGGCGACCTTCTAACGCTGTCGATGGAGCGATGGATCGAGGCCTGGCAGTTGAAGGTCTTCGGCTACATCCATCTCACACAGCTTTTCCTGAAGCGGATGAAGGCGGCGGGCGGCGGCACCGTCGTCAACATTATTGGCGACCTCGGCCGCTCGCCGCGATGGGACTATGTCTGCGGGACGACCGGCAATGCCAGCCTGATCGCCTTCACCGAAGCGGTCGGCGCCAAGTCGGTCGATTGGAACGTGCGGGTTTTCGGCGTGAACCCCGCCGGCACCAGGACGGACCGCGTCGTCGAGGTGGCTCGCGGACAGGCGCAAAGCACGCTGGGCGATCCCGATCGCTGGGCTGAAATGCTCGCCAATCGTCCCT
Source organism: Aurantimonas sp. A3-2-R12 (assembly GCF_036016755.1). Lineage (NCBI taxonomy): Bacteria > Pseudomonadati > Pseudomonadota > Alphaproteobacteria > Hyphomicrobiales > Aurantimonadaceae > Aurantimonas > Aurantimonas sp. A3-2-R12. Next base: position 19,730 of record NZ_JAYXIH010000023.1, read on the forward strand.
TCGGGCGGCTGGCCGAACCCGAGGAAATCGCCAGCGTCGTCGCGATGCTGGCCTCGCCTCGCGCGGGCTATCTCTCCGGCACTGTAATCGATGTCGATGCCGGGCTGCGGAACAGAAAGTAGGACGGACACGTCAGGGTCCACGGTCTGCCAAGGGCGATCGAGACCTTGTGCGCGAGGACGAGATGGGCTTTGGGGAACCCACAAAATCTTGATCTTGTGGTGAATCGGCTCCCGCGAACGCGGCGGACCGTCTCTGCGACAAATACACCGTGGCCGGGGTTCGCTTTTTGGCGGGGTCGGAAGCCGCAATACAGACCGATATGGAGAATGAGAATGGACAGCAGGGTCGAGGGCGACGATCATCAGGATCTTCGGGACGCGCTGCGCGCGCTGTGCGCGGAATTTCCGGCGGAGTATCACCGCGCGCACGGCGCCGCCGAGACCTATCCCGAGGAATTCGTCGACGCCCTGACCGAAGCCGGCTGGCTCGCCGCGATGATTCCCGAGGAGTATGGCGGCTCCGGCCTGGGCCTCCTTGAGGCGTCGATCGTCATGGAGGAGATCAACCGGGCAGGGGGAAACGCCGGCCACTGCCACGGTCAGATGTACAATATGGGCACCTTGCTGCGGCACGGCTCGGAGGCCCAGAAGGGCAAGTATCTTCCGAAAATCGCGTCGGGAGAGTTGCGGTTGCAGTCGATGGGCGTCACCGAACCCACGACCGGCACCGACACGACCAAGCTCAAGACCACCGCCGTGAAGAAGGGGGATCGCTACGTCGTCAACGGACAGAAGGTCTGGATTTCCCGCATCCAGCATTCGGACCTGATGATCCTTTTGGCCCGCACCACCCCGCTGGCCGACGTCAGCAAGAAGTCGCAGGGGCTGTCGATCTTCCTTGTCGATCTGCGGCAGGCGATCGGCAACGGCATGACCGTCACTCCGATCCGCAACATGGTGGGTCACGAGACCAACGAATTGTTCTTCGACAACCTGGAAATTCCGGCCGATAGCCTGATCGGCGAGGAGGGGCGGGGCTTCAAATACATCCTCGACGGTCTCAACGCCGAACGCACCCTGATCGCGGCCGAATGCATCGGCGACGGCTATTGGTTCACGGAAAAGGCCTCCGCCTATGCCAGGGAGCGCGTCGTGTTCGACCGACCGATCGGCCAGAACCAGGGCGTCCAGTTCCCGATCGCAAGGGCCTATGTGAACATCGAGGCGGCGAACCTCATGCGCTTCAAGGCGGCGCGGAAATTCGACGCCAACCAGGATTGCGGAGCCGAGGCCAACATGGCGAAGCTGCTGGCGGCGGACGCGTCCTGGGAGGCGGCCAACGTCTGCATGCAGGTCCATGGCGGTTTCGGGTTCGCAGAGGAATACGATATCGAGCGCAAATTCCGCGAGACGCGACTTTATCAGGTCGCGCCGATCTCGACGAATTTCATCCTCTCCTATGTCGCCGAGCACGTGCTCGGCTTGCCGCGGTCGTTTTGAGCGGCGGCGGCAACAGGTTCGCACGCTGGGCCGTCTCGATTCGCCATGGGCTTCTCTGTGCTCAGTTTAAAGGAAAGCAGCCTAGCCTTGGCCGGAAGGTCCGCCAGCGCGGCCGGCCAAGTCACGGCGTGGCGCCACTGCACCGTTCCACATTGTCATATTCGGTGTGACCGGTTCTCGGCCATCCGAAGTTTGCGCTTGAACAAAAAAATGAATGTGGCAGTCTGAGTAAACCGGTTTAGTAAAGCGGTTTACCTGTATGCCATCGACGACAAGCGCCAAGCTCTCCAGCATGAAGGACGTCGCGAGAACCGCCGGCGTCTCGGTCGCGACGGTCTCGCGATATCTCAACCGGTCGCTGACTCTGCCCGCCTCCACCGCCCAGCGGATCGAAGCGGCCATCGCCAAGCTGGATTACCGCCGCAATCCCCATGCTCGCCGGCTCAGCCTCGGTCGCACGGACGTCATCGGGCTGGTTATTCCCGATATCGCCAATCCGTTCTTCGCGACGCTCGCCGCCTCGGTTGAAGAAGCCGCAGACTCCTTCGGTCTCGGCGTTGCCCTGTGTTCGAGCCTCAACCGCCCGGGACGCGAGCTGAAATACCTCGATCAGCTGCGCCGCAACGAGGTCGACGGGCTGATTTTCGTGACCAACCACAACGATCGCGACGGCTCACTGGCCAGGGAAATTAATTTCGTTTCGCGGGTCGTCGTGCTCGACGAGGACGTTCCCGGCGTCGCTGTGCCGAAGGTGTTTTGCGACAACGTCGCGGCCGGACGCCTGGCGGCCGAGCATTTTCTTAGCCTCGGGCATCGCTCGATCGCCTTTCTCGGCAGCGCGACCGACATGGTGAGCACCCAGGGCCGGATGGGCGGTCTTGCCGCGGCACTCCGCGAAAATGGCGCGAACGGCGCGATCACCTTTACCCGGCATGGCGACTATACGGCCGAATTCGGCCGCGCGGCCGCGCGGGAGTTCATCGAAGCTGGTCTGCCGAGCAGCGCGATCTTCGCCGCGTCGGACGAGATCGCGCTCGGCGTGCTCGATGCGTTCCGGCAGGCTGGCGTCTCCGTTCCCGATGACGTCTCGATGATCGGCTGCGACGATACCGCCCCGCTCCACTTGCTCGATCCGCCTCTGACGGCGATCCGGCAGCCGGTTCGCGCCATGGGGCGCCGCGGCGTCGAATTGCTGATGGCCGGCGCGCGGCCGGAGGGTGCCACGCCGCGCGAGGAACTGCTTCCTGTCGAACTCATCGAACGTGCCTCCGTTCGGCCGCCCACGGAGAGAGTGCACCAGCGCATGGCGGCTATCGAAAAGCAAAGGATGTGACATGACCCTTCGATTCCAAAGGCGGACCCTTTTCGGTCTGGTAAGCGGCCTGATGCTTGCGTCCACCTCGCTATCGCCGGCCTTCGCGCAGGATGCCGCAAGTCCGACCTATGCGATGGTGCAGATCAACCAGCAGGCGTTGTTCTTCAATCAGATGATCTACGGCGCCCAGAAGGCGGCTGACGAAGCCGGCGCGAAACTCGTCGTGTTCAACGCCAACGACGATCCGGCACGCCAGAACGACGCGATCGAGACTTATATCCAGCAGGGCGTCGACGGCCTGATCGTCATCGCCATCGACGTCAACGGGATCATGCCGGCCGTCGAGGCGGCGGACAAGGCGGGGATTCCGGTCGTCGCCGTCGACGCGATTTTGCCAGAAGGGCCCCAGAAGGCCCAGATCGGCGTCGACAATGCCGAGGCGGGCAAGATGATCGGCGAATACATGAAGACCTATGTCGGCGAGAACATGGACGGCAAAGCCGTTCTCGGCATCGTCGGCGCGCTGAACTCCTTCATCCAGAACGTGCGCCAGGAGGGTTTCGAAAATGTCCTCAAGGGCGATGACAACATCGAGACCGTCGGCGTCGTCGACGGTCGCAACATCCAGGACGAGGCGCTGTCGGCCGCGGAAAACCTGATCACGGCCAATCCCAATCTCAACGCGATCTACGCGACCGGTGAGCCGGCCCTCGTCGGCGCCATCGCCGCCGTCGAGAGCCAGGGCAAGCAGGACAGCGTCAAGATCTTCGGATGGGATCTGACCGCGCAGGCGATCGACGGCATCGATGCGGGGTTCGTCACCGCCGTGGTCCAGCAGGATCCCGCCGCCATGGGCGCGGCGGCGGTCAAGGCACTCGAGACGATCCGCACGGGCGGGACGGTCGAGGCGTCGATCTCCGTGCCGATCGAGATCGTCACAAAGGAGAATGTCGATCCCTATCGCGAGACCTACAATTGACGGTCCCACTGCAAGGAGAGGCCGGCCCAGCCGGCCTCTCCACCCCCGGAGCTGAGCGGGCGCCCCGCGTTTCGCTGCAGCAGATTCGCAAATCCTTCGGTTCGATCGATGCGCTGCGCGGCGTTGATCTCGACCTTTACCCCGGCGAGTGCCTGGGCCTCGTCGGCGACAATGCCGCGGGAAAGTCGACACTGACCAAGGTTTTGTCGGGCACCTACATTCCCGATGGCGGCACCATCCTTATCGACGGGAATGCGGTGAAATTTCTCGGCCCCGGCGATGCCAGGGACCGGCATATCGAGATGGTCTTCCAGGACCTCAGCCTGTGCGACACGATCGACGTGACCGGCAACCTCTTTCTCGGGCGGGAGATCACCCGAGCCGGCTTTCTCGACCAGCGCGCGATGAAACGCGAAGCCCGCAAGATGCTCGATGCGCTGGAGATCAAGATCCCCAACCTGTCCTTGAAGGTCGCGCAATTGTCGGGCGGGCAGCGCCAAGCGATCGCCATCGCGCGTGCCGCCTCCTTCGATCCCCGCGTGCTGATCATGGACGAGCCCACCTCGGCGCTCGCGGTGGCCGAAGTCGAGGCGGTTCTCGCGCTGATCAACCGGGTGAAGGCCAGCGGTGTGTCGGTCGTTCTCATCACTCACCGGTTACAGGATCTGTTTCGCGTCTGCGACCGGATCGCCGTCATGTACGAGGGCACCAAGGTCGCCGAGCGCCAGGTCGAGGAAACCAATCTGGAGGATCTGGTGCGTCTTATCGTCGGCGAGGGGGTGCACTGACATGGTGACCTATACCAGCCGGTCGGAGGGATCGCGGACCAACGACTTCCTGTCCGAGCACGCCCAAGTCCTCTCCATCACCGGCTTCTTCCTCGTTTGCCTCGTCTTCTTCTCGTTCCAGACGGAGACGTTTCTGACCACCGGCAACGTTCTCAACCTGCTGCGGCAGGCCGCGCCGGTCCTCGTCGTCGCCAGCGCCATGACCTTCGTCATCACCACGGCCGGCATCGATCTGTCGGTCGGCTCCCAGGTCGCGCTCGTCAACGCCCTGGCCGCCATCGCCATCGCGGCCGGCGTTCCCTGGCCGCTGGTCGTGGCGATGATGCTGGCGACGGGCGTCACGATCGGCCTGCTGCAAGGCTGGTTCGTCGCCCATCAGGCGATCCCGGCCTTCATCGTGACCTTGGCGGGGCTGTCGATCTTTCGTGGGTTGGCTCTGCTTTTGACCAAGGGCTATTCGATTCCGATCCGCGACGCCCCGGGCTTCACCTATCTCGGGCGCGGGGCGTTCCTCGGTATACCGGTCCCGGCGATCCTCGCGGTCCTCGTCGCCATCCTTGCCTATGTGGTCCTGACCAAGATGCGTTATGGCCGCCAAGTGGTCGCGGTCGGAGCCAATATGGAAGCGGCGCGCCGCGTCGGCATGCCGGCCAAATGGATCACCGCCTCGGTCTACGGTCTGACCGGCCTTGCCTCGGCCTTCGCCGGCCTCCTCATCGCCGCACGGCTCGGTTCTGGCTCCTCGAACGCGGCCGTCGGCTTCGAGCTCGACGTCATCGCGGCCGTGGTTTTGGGCGGCACCTCGCTGATGGGCGGCCGCGGCACGATCATCGGGACGGTGCTCGGAACCCTGACCATCGCGGTCATCGGCAATGGTCTCATCCTGATGCACATCTCGCCCTTCTTCACCCAGATCGTCACCGGCGTGATCATTCTGGCGGCGATCTGGCTGAACACGCGCATCTTCTCCTCTGGCCTGCGAATAGGGCGGCGAAAGACTTAGAAAGGGGGTCTCATGTCCCTATCGGATAACGGCGAGCGATCCGCGGCCCATGTCGGGTCGGGCCAGGTGATGACCGTGAATGGGCCGGTGCCGGTTGCAACGCTCGCGACCACGCTGATGCACGAACACATCCTCAACGACTGCCGCTGCTGGTGGAACCGGCCGACGGAGCCGGACCGTCAGCATCTCGCGACGTCGCCGGTCCATCTCGGGATCATCGGCGAACTCAGGATGGACCCGTTCGTCAATCTGCACAATTGCGCCCTGGACGACGAGATGCTGGCCATCGCGGAACTCGACCGTTTCGTCCGGTTGGGCGGCAGGACCGTGGTCGATCCCACCTGCCGGGGCATCGGCCGCAACCCTCAGGCGCTGTGTCGGATCGCCAAGGCGACCGGCCTCAACATCGTGATGGGTGCCGGCTATTATCTGCAGTCCTCGCATCCGCCCGAGGTCGCCTCGCTCTCGATCGACGCCATCGCCGACGAGATCGTCGCGGAGGCGCTCGTCGGCGTCGACGGGACGCATGCCAGGATCGGCCTGATCGGCGAGATCGGCGTCTCGTCCGATCTCACCGCCGACGAGGAGAAGAGCCTGCGCGGTGCGGTACGTGGCCAGGCGCGCACCGGCCTGCCGCTGATGGTGCATCTGCCCGGCTGGTTCAGGCTGGCGCACAGGGTTCTCGACATCGTCGAAGCGGAGGGCGGCGACGTCGCCCATACGGTGCTGTGTCACATGAACCCGTCCCATGACGATTTCGCCTATCAGGACGAACTCGCCAAGCGCGGCGCGTTTCTCGAATACGACATGATCGGGATGGATTTCTTCTATGCCGATCAGGGCGTGCAGTGTCCCTCGGACGAACAGAACGCGATGGCGATCATGCGGCTGATCGAAGCCGGTCATCTCGATCGCATCCTGCTGTCACAGGACGTCTTCCTGAAGATGATGCTGAGCCGGTACGGCGGCTTCGGCTATGACCACGTCCTGAAGAATTTCGTGCCTCGCCTCAAACGGCACGGGGCCAGCGACACCACCATCGACACCCTGTTGGTCGCCAACCCGGCCCGCGTATTCGCGTCGGCATCGCAACCGCTCTCTCCATCGCGACCTTGAAGGAGTACCCGATCAAATGACGAAAAAAATCCTCCTTGTCGGCGAAAGCTGGGTCAGCTCCGCGACCCATTACAAAGGCTTCGACCAGTTCGGCAGCGTCACCTTCCATCTCGGCGCCGAACCGCTTGTCGCGGCGCTTAAGGGCTCGCAATTCGAGCTCGTCTACATGCCGGCTCACGAGGCGGTCGACAAATTTCCCTACGAGCTGGCGGGATTGGCCGAGTACGACGTCATCATCCTGTCGGACATCGGGGCGAACTCGCTGCTGCTGCCCCCGGATGTCTGGCTGCACATGCGCACGGTACCGAACCGGCTGAAGCTGATCCGCGAATGGACACTCGGCGGCGGCGGCTTGCTGATGTGCGGCGGTTACTTCTCGTTCCAGGGGATCGACGGCAAGGCTCGCTGGGGCCGCACGGCGGTGGAAGAGGTTCTGCCGGTCACCTGTCTTCCCTATGACGACCGCGTCGAAATCCCCGAGGGCGCGCGTGCCGTACCGGTCGCTTCGTCCGACCATCCCTTGCTTACGGGCCTTAGCGGCGAATGGCCCGTACTGCTTGGTGTGAACGAGGTGCGCGCCAAGGAGGGCTGCGAGGTCGTGGCGCGTCTCCCGGACGAGCAGGGCGGCCATCCGCTTCTGGTCAGCGGGACCTTCGGAAAGGGCCGAAGCATCGCCTGGACCTCGGACATCGGCCCCCACTGGCTGTCGCCGGCGTTTTGCGAATGGGACGGCTACGGCAGGCTGTGGACGAACATCCTCGGCTGGCTGACCGAGGCGCGCTGATGGCCATGTCAAGCGACCCGAGCAACGCTTATCGTCTCCCAAGCAGGGCCGACAGTTCGGCACGGGTCGGAAAGGCCGATCGCGTGCCGGGGCGTGTGATGGTCAGCGCGGCGGCTCGTCCCGCGCATTCCAGACTGGCGCGGTCGATCCGCATTCCGGTTTCGGCGATCGCTGCGACGAGAACGGCGAGAAACGTGTCGCCGGCGCCCGTCGTGTCGATGACCGTGCAGGGTTCGGCCGGGACATGCTGCACCGAATTCGCGTCGCAGAGGAGGGCGCCATCTCCGCCAAGGGTGACAATGACGCAGGGAATACCGGCGGCGACCAGCGCCCGCCCCGCTGCCTCCCGGTTGCGCCCGGTGAAGAATTCGGCCTCGCCGTCATTGGCGACCAGCAGGTCGACCAATGACCAGAGTTCGGCGAAATCGGCATGGGCCGGGGAGGGATTGAAGACGGTCGTCAAGCCCTTCGCTCTTCCATGCGCGAGCGCGAACGCGGTGACATGTGTCGCCAGATTGCCCTGCAGGAGCAGAATGTCGCCAGGTTCTGCGTCGGACAGCGCGGCGACGATATCGTCGCGCGCAAGACTTTCGGCCGCCTGTGTGGTCGTCACGATCGAATTGTCGCCGCTCGCCGTGGAGAGGATGATGGAGACGTCGGTCGGCACGGACGCCTGGCACAACAGGTCGAGCGGCACGCATTCGCTCTCGAGTTCGCCCTTTAGCCACTGCCCTCGTTCGTCGTCGCCGATGGCGGCCAACAGCCTGATGGGAAGGCCCGCGCGGGCGAGAACGATCGCCTGGTTCGCGCCCTTGCCGCCGATATCGCGGGAGATCTGCCGCCCGAGGATGGATTCCCCGATTTTTGGCAGGACCCCGATCTTGAACGTCTCATCGGCCGCGACATTGCCGATAACATAAACAGTCATCACGATCTCAAGTTGGAATCAATATGCAGATTATATCTACAGAAAAACGAAGTGCAATATCCGAAATCTTCAAAAGAAATAAAGTAATAATCGGAGTTGTTCATTGCAAAGCCTTTCCCGGCGCACCCAATTTCCGGAATGGAAACATCACATCGGTCTATGACGCGGCGATGCGCGATGCCGAAGCTTACGTCGCCGGCGGTGTGCACGGGTTGATTATCGAAAATCACGGCGACATCCCGTTCCTGAAGCCGGATCTCATCGGCCCGGAGACCGCGGCCTTCATGAGCGTCGTCACCGACTGGGTCAGGCGGGAGATCGGCGTGCCGCTCGGGATCAACGTGCTTGCCAACGCCGCTATCCCGGCGCTAGCGATCGCCTTGGCCGGCGGCGCCGACTTCATCCGCGTCAACCAGTGGGCCAACGCCTATGTCGCGAACGAAGGAATCGTCGAGGGCGCCGCGGCGACCGCGCTGCGTTATCGCGCCCAGCTTCGCGCCGACAATGTCCGCGTCTTCGCCGACAGCCACGTGAAGCACGGCAGCCACGCCATCGTCGCCGACCGCTCGGTACCCGAACTGACCCGCGACATCGACTTCTTCCAGGCCGATGCGGTGATCGCAACCGGCCAGAGGACGGGCAACACCGCTACGCTGGAGGAGATCGACGAAGTGCGCTCCGCGACGCGGCTGCCGCTATTGGTGGGAAGCGGCGTGACCGAGGCGAATGTCGACACGATTCTTGCGCGCACCGAGGGCGTGATCGTCGCGAGTTCCCTGAAGGAGGGAGGCGTTTGGTGGAATCCCGTCGAAAAAAGCCGGGTGGAAGCTTTCGTTAACGCGGCGAGGAGGCAGATCGAGGCAGGGGAGCAGGCGTGACGCGACAGAGTCTCGATTTTGGCGATCAACTGGTCGCCGATCACACGGTTCTCTGGGACAGGATGCAGTCGCATCGGTTCGTCCTGGACATCGAGGCGGGGCTGCTGCCCGCGGCGGTGTTTTGCCGTTACCTCGTCTACGAGGCGGGATTCGTTGCGACGGCCGTCCGGATCTTCGCCTTCGCGGTCGCCAAGGCGCCGACGGTCCGCGAACAGGCTTGGCTCGTTGGTGTTCTCAAGGCGTTGACGGAAGAGCAGATGGAGTACTTCCGGGCGGCCTTCGATCATCTCGGCATCGATCCAGAACGATACGACCGCGACGATCCACAGGTGACCAACTTCGACCGGGGCATGTTGGAGACCGCCGAGACGGGAGGTTTCGCTGACATCGTCACCGCGATGTTCGCCGCCGAATGGATGTACTGGCATTGGTGCAGACGTGCCGTGCGGGCGGAGTTCGCCGACCCGGTATTGAAACAGTGGATCGACCTTCACGCGGCGGAAAGCTTCGGGGATCAGGCCCGTTGGCTCAAGGCCGAGGTCGACCGGCACGGGGCAACCGCCTCAAAGAGCGAACGGGAACGGCTATCGCGGCTGTTCGGTAACGTTCTGAAGCTTGAGATCGCTTTTCATGACGCCGCGTATGGCGACGGTTGATGCCGGCATGAGACGGCAAAGGCGAGACGCAGTCCTTGGAACAGACCCTTCGTTCCGCCTTGGGATTGGCGCTCCGGCCAGCGCAACGCCGAGAACATGAAACCAACGATCCCGGCAACCGGATGAAAAATCAAAGGCAATATCCCGGTCGTGTCCCATCCCGTGGTGTAACTGACGTTTGGCCTCGCGGATCGCGGTAGCGCTAAGCAGATCAGACGGTCATGCAGCAGGCAGGCTGAGGACGGGATCATTGCAGACGGGAGCGAGCGTTTCCAGCGTCATGTAGCGCGAGCGCTGGGCGGCCCATTCCTCGTTCTGCTCCATGAGGATGGCGCCGACGGTCCGAAGGACGGTGACGGCCTTCTCGTTCGGGAAGATGCCAACGACGTCGGTGTGCCGCTTGATTTCGCCGTTGAGCCCCATTGATCACGGCGTGATCGCCCAGGCGATGTGCAAAAAAGCCGAGAATTTCGAAAGCGGCAATCCAATTCGTGACGATATGCGAGCGGCTTTCCGCGTTTATCAGGGGAGTTCAGACGCTCTTCCACCGGTCTTCTGGCGCTACGGCATCGTGAGGCACTGGATTCGTCCACCGACGTCAAGTTACTGTTCTAACCGTCACACCCTGCGGTCACAGGAGGGACGGAATTTCTGGCGATAAGTACGCTGGATCAATGGCTTGAGCGAGAATCGGGCTGGAATCCCCCGTCTCCGCCATGCCTAAGCCATTGATTCATCGTCTCTGAGACGCCCGGATTCTCCACCTTCTGTCACAGCGCCTGTCACGTTTTTGTGGGCGTTTGTTACTTGCAAGATTCCCTCGCACCCTTCGTCACGAGGCGCGGTTCCGTCTTCTGGTTTCGCAAACCGGTTCCGGTCGATCTGGTCCCGCGCCTCGATAGGTCCGATATCCGGCGATCGCTTCGAACTAGCAACCGCCGGACCGCCGAAACTCGTCGTGCCGCTGACGGCCCACCCCGGTCGTTGGACGGAGGTGCTCGTTTGTGTACGGGCGAGGGCGATGTGCCCTCGCCCGTGCGGCTCCTAGGACAGCCTCATGTCAGTCAAACTGCTTTTCAAGCCGGTCGGCGAGCCGCTCGCCGGCGCTGATCTCGGCATGCGCGCGTTCGACCACGCTCCGAGTCTCGGGGGTGAGTTCAGCGTGTTCGAGCGCCTCCCGAAACTTCTTCGCGATGTAATCTTCGCCTTCCTCCACCCGCTCTGCCGCCGATTTGTTGCTGTCTTGGAACGCGTCGGCCAAGCTAGTGAAGGCACGGTGTGCGGCCCCCATGGTGCTGCCGTTTTCATGTCTATTGCCACCGAGACGAACAATCTCGTCGTTCAGCATACGCACAGTCTCACGGCGTTTAGCCGCCTGCTCGTGCAAGGTCTGTTTCAGTCCCGGGTTCTTCGCCTTCTCAGCAGCCGTCTCATACCCCAACGCGCTGTCTACAGCGGTATCGGTGAGTGTCTCGATCGTCGAAATTGCGTTGGTCACTACCATACTCCTTGGATCTTTTTTCAGTTCGATTACGTGAACGATTAAGTAGACGGAACGATCCCGTTTGCGTGATGGGGGAGGCTGGTAGAGAGAGGCAAGGAGGACCGGCTCGCCTGGAACTGCGCGCTGAATAGACCTGAATAGCCCCGGTTTTCGTGGACGCCCTCGGGTTAGATTTCCTACTGCCGTTCGAAATCGACGGGAGACAGCATCCCGTTTCTGGCGTGCTTTCGCTTCCGGTTCGCGGAGCAGATTCTTGACCTCCCCCGTGGTGGCGCCACGAGTTGAAGGACAAGCCGCGCAGGGGGCGCCCGCAATATCCCGGAGCTTCTGATCAGGAAGCTTGCCGGCGACGTGCGCATCCCGGCCACGAGTACCGTGCATGCGGTCGTGGATCGGCATGGTCTTGCTGCGCGTAGAGGCCGCCCGGACCGCAAGTCCCGAATAGGAAGCGGTCGCCAGTGAAATCAGCGGCCGTCTTCGCGCGGCTCGGTTGCCCAGAAATCCTTGAGAAACTCGAGGGAGCGATGGGCCTCGCCGGCTTGGCAGCGCGCGTGGAAATGATCGCTCCCCAGATCCGCAAAGGCCGGATACCCGGCGAGGCTTTCGGCTGTGGCGTTCTGGAAGGCCATCGACCAGTCGGCGAAGTCGCGTTCGGGTTTCTCGGCCTCTTCGATGACGATCTTGGTGTGATGACGCGGATCGGCAAAGATCGTCGTGCGCAGGGTTTCGATCGCGCCACGGTCGCCCTCGAGAAGCTGCATGAAGCTGCCGCGCCGGCCGTCCCTGCCGCTGGCGAACAGCAACATCCCCGAAATGTCGTGAAGCGGATTGTAGCTTCGGCTCTTCGCCAGGATCGCCTCGAGATCCGCTGGGCTAAGACCCTGCCGGGCCTGGCTGACATAAACCAGATAATTCACCAACGCCCCAGCTCCCCGCTGATTTCCCGCCTCTGAGCCTCTGCCATTCCGGCGGAGTGGACCCGAAGTTTGTTACCCGGGCACGATATAGACTACAACAAAATCCGATCAAATTTCACATTGTGAAAAGCAATTTGACGATGTGGATTTTATTTGACGATCAAGCGAGATCGCCCCTAGGCTGCGACCAAGTTGAAGAGAGGGGCCGACGGCCTTCCGAAAATGAGCGAAGCCGAACCGATGTCGTCCTCTCCCGCCAAGCCCAAGGACAAATATGAGGAGCCCGCCAGCGCCAGCAAAAAGAAGTCGGCGGAGGGGCGGGTCATTCAATCGGTGGACCGTGCCCTGAAGCTGATCGAAGTGATCGCCGGCAAGGACCGTCCGATTCTGCTGAATGAACTCGCCAGGGCGGCCGAGTTGAATTTGTCGACCTGCCATCATCTGGTGGCGACACTGGTGGCGCGCGGCTACGTCATTCATGCGGGGCGGAGCCGCGGCTACATGCTCAGTTCGAAACTGGCGGATCTGGCGGCGCTCGCCAGTCGCGAGTTCGATCTTTGCGAATTCGTCCACGACGAGTTGCAGGCGCTGAATGTCAGCTTGCGCGAAAGCGTCCAACTGGCGGTGCTGCGCGATTCCATTTTGATGACCCGGCTCAAGTTCGGCTCGCTGATGCCGACCCATGTGGAGCCGGACGAGGTGAAGAAGATGCGCGCGGCGCATGCGACGGCGACGGGCAAGGCGATCCTCGCCTGGCTGCCCGAGACCGAGCTGGCGCGCGTGGTCTCCAACAGCGGTCTGACGCCATTCACGGCGAGCACGATCACTTCGCTGTCCGCGCTCATCGAGGAATTGCGCCTCGTGCGTCGTTCGGGCTTCGCCGTCGACGATGAGGAGCTGGAGCCGAACGTCATCTGTTACGGCGCGGCGTTGCGCGACGGCAGCGGCGCGGTGCTCGGCTCGATCAGCGTTTCGATCCCGAAGAGCAGGGCAACCACCGAATACCGCGCGCACATGATCCGCGCGGTGATCGAGTGCGCCGGCAAATTATCCAACAGGCTGCGTGTCGGCCAATTTTAAGAGCAACCGTTTCTGTCAGTTGCGACGTCGTGGGAGGAGAAGACATGGCTATGGAAGAAGGTGTGAAGACCCATCCGGATTATCCGGTTCCGGAGACCATGAAAGCCTGGGTTCTGGGCGATCCGGGGCAGCTGACCTTTGTCGACAAGGCCGTCCCTTCGCCGAAGAAAGCGGAGGTCCTGGTCCGCATCGATGCCGTTGCCATCTGCGCCACCGATCTTGAGATCATTCACCACGGTCCGCCAGCGCAGATCGAGGGCGGCGCGCCGTTCAACAAGAACTTCACGCCGGGCCACGAGTATATGGGAACCGTGGTCGCGCTCGGGCAGGGCGTCGACGAATACGCCATCGGTGAGCGCGTGACGGTCGAGATTCACGCCGGCTGCGGCCAGTGCAAGCGTTGCCGGCAGGGCATGTATACGTCCTGCCACAACTACGGCAAGAACTACGGCAACGTCGACAAGGGCCATCGCGCCAACGGTTTCACGACCGATGGCGGCTTCTGCGAATACCAGGTGAACAACATCAACACCCTGGTGCATGTCGCCGATGACATGAGCGATGAGGAGGCGACGCTCGTCGTCACTGCCGGAACCGCGATGTACGGCCTGACCGAGCTCGGCGGTCTCGTAGCGGGCGAAAGCGTCGTCGTCAGCGGGCCGGGCCCGATCGGCCTGCTGGGTGCCGCCGTCGCCAAGGCGCTCGGCGCGCAGCCGGTGATTTTGACCGGAACCCGCGACAACCGGCTCGAGATCGGCAAGCGCCTCGGCGCCGACCACGTCATCAACGTGCGCAATGAAGACCCTGTCGAGGCCGTTCGTCGGCTCACCGACGGCAAGGGCGTCGACTATGTGGTGGAATGCTCGGGGGCACCGAATGCGGTCAACGAGGCGGCGCAGATGCTGAACCGCGGCGGCAAGATCTGCCTGGCAGCCTTCCCGAGCGCGCCGGTGCCCGTCGACGTGGCCTATCTGGTTCGCAACAACATCTACGTTTACGGCATCCGGGGCGAAGGCAAGGGCGCGACACACCGCGCCGAGGCCTTCATGCGCCAGAAGCGCTTCGACGCCACCCAGATCCACACCCACACCTTTCCGATGGAAAACCTGCCGGAGGCGCTGCGCTACGCCAAGGACCGCGTGGAAGACGCGATCAAGGTGGTGGTCCGCAACAAGCAGGCGCAAGCCCAGTCGATCGCGGCGGAATGATCAGGATCGAAGGTCGAGATAATGTTGTCCTTTGAGGAATACGTCACGCCGCGCGGCCTGCGGGAAGCGCTGGAGACAGTCGGCAAGCTTCCCGCGGACGGCAAGGTCATCGCCGGGGCGACCGACGTCCTGCCCTATGCCCGCGAGGGCCGGGGCGGAGACGTGCATTATTCGATCGTCGTCGATCTGAGCCGGGTCCGCGAGTTCCAGGGTTACGAACACGTCGGCAACCGGGTTCGGCTCAACGCGAATGTCGCCTTTCAGGCCTTTCTGACCGACGCCGTCCTGCGCGAGCATCTGCCCTGTATGCCGTATTGCGCGATCTGGTTCGCCGACGACCAGGTGCGCGAACAGGCGACGCTGGCGGGCAATATCGCCAATGCCTCTCCAGCGGCGGACGGCGTGCCGCCGCTGCTCGCGATGAACGCGGATGTGGAGCTTGCGTCTCTGGAAAACGGCGACATCCGCCGCCGGACGCTGCCGATCGGCGACTTCATCCTTGGTCCCGGCCGCACCGCACTGCGAGCCGGTGAACTGATCACCGCCGTGATCTGTGAATCGATGCGCGGCTATGGCGGCTCGTTTCAAAAAGTGGGCCAGCGACGCTCCCTCGTCATATCCAGGGTGTCGGCCGTCGCGCTGGTCAAGACCAACGCCGCCGGCAACGTCTTTGAAGACGTTCGGCTGGCGCTCGGCGGGGTCGGTCCTGTGCCCGTCCGGCTGCACGATATCGAGACCATGCTGATCGGCCAGCCCATCACCCGCGAGCTGGTGGCCGAAGCCAGCGTGTTGCCGGCCGAGCGCGTCGCTTCGCGCTCGCGTGTCGCCTATCGCCAGCGGGTCGTGCGGGGCTTTGTGGAGGCCGCGCTGGAAGACGCGCTCGTCGCGTGCGGCGCGCCGGTTCCGAATGCACAGCAGAGGGAAGCAGCTCATGTCTGACCGCGTCCTGACCATGACCGTCAACGGCCGCAAATTCGCCCGGCCGCTCAATGGCAGCTACCGCCTGCTCGATTATCTGCGCGAGGAGATCAACCTCACCGGAAGCAAGGAAGGTTGCGGCGCCGGCGAGTGCGGCACCTGTTCGGTCTTCGTCGACGGCAAGCTGGTAAAATCCTGTCTCATGCCGGCGGTGAAGGCTGACGGGGCGGACATCCAGACCATCGAGGGGCTCGCGCCGCGCGGTGAGCTGACCACCCTGCAGCAGGCCTTTCACAAGACCGGCGCCAGCCAGTGTGGCTACTGCATCCCGGGCATGGTGATGGCGGCCACGTCCGCACTGCGCGAAAACCCGTTCGCTGACCTCGAAGAGATCAAGGAGCGCCTCGGCGGAAACATCTGCCGCTGTACGGGCTACACGAAGATCTTCGAGGCGGTTGAACTGGCCAGGGATGTCATGAATGGCCGTCTTCCCGCCACCGCGCTCGATGAGGACGGCGCTGGCGCGTCCTATATCGGCAACAATGTCCGCCGGCTCGATGCGCCGAGCAAGGTGTCCGGCGCGCTGAAATACGCCGGCGACATGACGATGCAGGACATGCTGCACATGCAGGTTCTGCGCAGCCCGTATCCCCATGCGAAGATCCTCTCGATCGACACGTCCGCCGCCGAGGCGCTGGACGGCGTGGAATGTGTGATCACGCACGAGGATGTGCCCGGTTTGGACGGGTTTGGCGTCTTCGTCCACGACCAGCCGGTGATGGCGCGCGAAAAGGTGCGTTACGTCGGCGAAGCCGTCGCGGCGGTCTCGGCCGAGACCCAGGAGATCGCGCGCAGGGCGCTTGGGCTGATCAAGGTCGCTTACGAGGAACTGCCGGGCGTCTTCGATCCCGAGGAAGCGATGCGGCCCGGCGCGGTCGTCGTGCACGACACTGCCCAGGACAATGTCGTCAAGCACATCCCCATCCGCAAAGGTGATGTCGAGCGGGGCTTTGCCGAGGCCGATGTCGTCGTCGAGAACAGCTATTCGACCCAACAAGTCGAGCACGCCTATCTCGAGCCGGAGGCGGGCCTTGCCTATGTCGATCACGACGGCGTCGTGACCGTCGTCTCCCCGAGCCAGAACATCACCCACCATCGCCACATGCTGTCGACCATCATCGATAAGCCGATCAACAAGGTCCGCTTCATCATGAGCCCGGTCGGCGGCGGCTTTGGCGGCAAGGAGGACATGATCTACCAGGGCATGCTGGCGCTTTCCGCCATGAAGAGCGGACGCCCTGTTCGGATTGTCTTCACCCGCGAGGAATCAATCATCGCGACGGCCAAGCGCCACCCTTCGAAGGTGACCTACAGGATGGGCCTAAAGAACGACGGCACGATCACGGCCGTCTCGTTCAAGATGATCAGCGACGGCGGCGCCTATGGCATGTCCACCGAAGGCGTCATGCGCAAGGCCGCGATCCTGTCGCTCGGGCCATACGACATCGCCAACACGCGGATCGACACGTTCGGCGTCTACACCAACAACACGCCGTCCGGCGCGTTCCGGACCTTCGGCGCCATGCAGGCGCAGTTCGCCACCGAGTCACACCTCGACATCTGTGCCGAAAGGCTCGGTCTCGATCCATTCGAGATCAGGCGCCGGAACATGATGACGGTCGGGTCACATACGCACACGGGGCAGCGGCTCGACACGGTTTCCATCGGCGAGGTGCTGAAAACCGCCGAGGCGTTCTGCCGCTGGGAAACGGGCGCGCCGACGGGCCGCGGCGCCACGCGGTCGGATCTCGGCGGTCCCGACACGCGCCAGCCCTGCACCCTCGGTGCTCGTTTTCGCCAAGCGGCGGCGGATGACAAGCAGGAGGTTGCCTGATGAAGCGCTGGGCGAGGGGGCGCGGCATGGCCGCATCCTGGTACGGCATTGCCCGTACCGCGACGATCGACCGGGCGGGCGCCTGGGTGGAGATGGATGATGGCGGCACCGCGAAGGTGGTCACCGGCGTCACCGAGATCGGCGAGGGCATCCTGACGGTGCTCGCGCAGGTCGCCGCCGAGGAGCTCGGCATCCGGCCTGATGATGTGACGATCGGCGACAACGACACGGCGCGCTCGCCCGAGGCGGCGCATGCCGGCGCGACGCGCCAGACCTACATGATTGGCAACTGCGTCGCGATTGCATGCCGCGACGCCCGCGCCAAGCTCGATGCCGAACTGGCCGATCACTGGCAGGTCGATGCCGCGACGATCAAGGCGTTCGACGGCGAAATCTGGGCCGAGGGCACCAACAACCGGATGACCGTCGATGAGGCGGTGGCGCTCTGCAAGAAGCGGGGGGTCGTGCCGGTCGGCTCCGGCTCGTTCACGGCGCACGGCACCGGTCTCGATCCCGTCGACGGCTCCGGCGCTCCCTGGCAGGCCTATGTCTTCGGCTGCCAGGTCGCGGAGGTCGAAGTCGACACTTTGACGGGCGAGGTTCAGGTGCTGGGCATGTGGGCCGTTCACGACGTCGGCCGAGCGATCAATCCTCGCGGTGTGGAGGGCCAGATCGAAGGCGGCATCGTGCAAGGGTTGGGCCAGGCGCTGATGGAAGACTATCAGCTCGAAAAGGGTCACACGACCACCCACGGCTTCTCCAAATATATCCTGCCGACGTCGCTCGACATTCCGCAGATCAACACGATGCTGGTGGAAGACCGCGACCCGCGCAGCCCGCTCGGCGCCAAGGGCATCGGCGAACCGGCGCTGGTGCCGACGGCGCCTGCAATCATGAACGCCATTTACGACGCGATCGGCGTGCGCATCACCGCGCTGCCGGCAACACCGGAATCCATCTTGCAGGGTTTGGAAGAGAAAAAATCCGCCAAACTGGAGATGGCCAACTGACGGCCCCGACAGTGCTCTCGGGCCGGCCGGACAGGAGTCGTCCGGTTTGCCGAGTGTGCGTCCGGAGACGTTGAATTTCATCGCGGCGGGAGGTCGCCGAGCGCATTACTGGGAGGAGAACAACATGCATTCGTTCAAATTTGGCGGGGGGCTTATCGCCGCCGCGCTGGCGGCCGTCACACTCGCCGGAAGTCTTCCAGCCCGGGCCGAGTATCCGGAAAAGCCTGTCGAAATGACCGTCCTGTTCGGCGGCACGGCCAACACCACGGCGCAGCTTCTGGCGGAGCTGATGTCCCGGGAACTCGGTTCTCCGGTCGTGCCCGTCGCCCGCACCGGCGGGGGTGGCGCGATCGGCTATGCCCACGTCCAGTCGACCCGTCCTGACGGCTACAATATCGTGTGGAACTCCAACTCCATCAACACGACGTATCACCTCGGCAATCTGCCGTTCAACTATGAGGAATTCGCACCGATCGCCCAGGTGTCGGTCGAAATCCCGGTCCTCGCGGTGAATGTCTCGACGGGCTGGAAAAGCCTCGACGAGATGGCCAAGGCCGTCAAGGAAGGCGGCAAGAAGATCAATGTCGGCATTTCCGGCAAGGGCTCGTTCACCCATCTGACGTCGGCAGCCCTGTTCGACGCCATGGGCATCGCCGATCAGGTCAACTACGTCTCTTACGGGGACGGCAAGGCGCCCGTCGAATTGCTGGCCGGTCGTATCGATGCCGCCATCCAATGGCCGGGCCAGTTTCTTTCCTATGTCCAGTCCGGTGACCTGACTGTCCTCGGTTCAACCGGGGCAGAGCCGGTCAGCGTTCTACCCGATGTGAAGACGGCCAAGAGCCAGGGCTACGACATCGACATCTCGATGTGGCGTGGCTTGGCTGCGCCCAAGGGAACCCCGGACGACGTGCTCGCAAAGCTGGAGGCGGCGGCCAAGGCAGCGGCGGAGTCGGACGAATTCATCGCGGCTTCCAAGAACATCGGCTTTGAGCCGGCCTTCAAGTCACGTGCGGAATTCGGCGAAATCATCGCCCGCGATGATAAGTTCTACGCCGAGCTCCTCGGCGAACTGGGTATGACGAAATAAACCGACAGATTCCGTTTCGAGGAGGGGCAGATGTCGGAAAAAATGCGTGATGTCGTAACCGGCATGCTGCTTCTGACCCTGTCTTTGGTCTGGATGCTGATTGTCTGGCGCACGATACCGCCGGGCACGGGAGGCGGGGACGTCGGTCCCCGCGCTTTCCCGCTCCTCCTGGGCGCGTTGCTGGCGGTCTTCTCGCTGTGGCTGACTATTGCGGCGCTGGGCAAGCGGCGTGACGACGCCGTGACGCCAGGGGCCGAGGGGGCGATCAATGAGCCTGAGGCGGCAGGCGCCAATGGAGCTGTCGGTCTCGTCGCGGCGATCCTGACTGTCGCGCATCTTCTTGCCTACGGATTTTTGATGCAGCGCATCGGCTTCGTTCTCGCCACGCTCCTGACTGTCGCGTCGATCATGCTGGTCTGCACGAACGACCGGTCGCCGCTACGCATCGGAGCCATGAGCGTCGGCATCACCTTCGCCTGCTGGCTGATCTTCGGAAAGATCCTCGGCGTCTATCTCGCGACCGGTTCGTGGATCAATTTGGGTTGATGGCCTGACATGGACAGCTTTCTGACAGCGGCGACAATCGCGCTTCAGCCCGAAAGCCTCGGCGCGGTGGCGCTCGGCTCGCTCATCGGTCTGATTTTCGGGTCCATTCCCGGACTGACCTTCACGGTCGCATTGGCGCTGGCGCTCCCGCTGACCTTCGGCATGGAGTCGGTGCCGGCCATCGGCCTGCTTCTCGGCACCTATATCGGGGGCATGACCGGCGGGTCGGTTTCGGCAATTCTGCTCGGCATTCCCGGCACGCCGTCCGCCGCAGCGACCGTCATCGACGGTTATCCCATGGCCAAGACCGGGCGCGCGTCGATCGCGCTCGGCATGGCCGTGATCGTTTCCACCTTCGGCGGCATCTTCAGCCTCATCGTGATGGTCGTGTCGGTGAATCTGGTCTCGCGCATGGCCATGTCCTTCGGCCCGGCCGAAATCTTCGCTCTGGTCGTATTCGGACTGTCGACGATTTGCGGCATGGCCGGCAAGTCGATGTTGCGCGGGTTGATCGCCGGGCTGCTCGGACTGATGGCCATGACCATCGGGCTCGACGTCCTGGATGGTGTGCCGCGCATGACCTTCGGCACGACGAGCATGCTACAGGGCGTCAACCTTCTCGTCGCCATGATCGGCCTGTTCGCCGTCCCCTTCATCATCCAGGTCTTCGAGGAACACCGCAGGGGCGTCGCGCCTCCCGCGCAGATGAGCGATATCCGCGCCGAGCTGCCGTCCTTGCGGCTGATCGCCAGCAATTTCTGGCTGATGGTCCGCTGTTCGACCATCGGGACCGTCATCGGCGCCATCCCCGGTACCGGTGGCCCGATCGCCTCGTTCCTCGCCTATGATCATGCCAAACGCTTTTCCAAGGATCCGTCCAGGTTCGGCAAGGGAGCGATCGAGGGTGTCGTCGCGCCGGAAACCGCGAACAACGCCGTCACCGGGGGAACCATGATCCCGCTCCTGTCGCTCGGCATCCCTGGCGATCCGGCGACCGCGATCGTCCTGGCCGGCATGCAGATCCATGGCATCGTGCCGGGACCGGCGCTGTTTCTCAACCACCAGACGGAAGTCTACGGAATCTACGTCTCGATCGTCGTCGCGTATGTCGCGATCCTGTTCATGCAACTGCTCGGAATCCGGCTGTTCGTCCACGTGCTGAGAGTGCCGCCCCGATTGATGGCGGTTCTCATCATCGTTCTGTGCGGCATTGGAGCCTTCACCGTGCGCAACAGCATCTTCGACATCTACACAATGGCGATCGTCGGGTTGCTCGCCTACGCGGTGATCAAGGCCGAAATTCCGGTGACCCCGATCATCCTCGGCTTGGTGCTCGGGCCGACGCTGGAAGGCGAATTCCGCACGGCCATGAACCTCTCCGGCGGGGATCTCGCCATCTTCTACACGTCGCCAACCGCCCTGTTCTTCTTCGGTCTCGCTGCGTTCATCATCGCGTTGCAGGTGTCGGGAGAGTTTTTCGCGAAGAGGCGAGGGAAAATGAACGTCGGAGCCAGCAATGCTTGAGAGTAATTTTGGATCCGGGACTCAGGAAAGCGAAATTCGGGAACGGGCGGGGCTTATTGCCCGCCACGACGGCGTCGATGCCGCTTTCGCCGCGGGCGATATGACGATGCCGATCGAGACGAGCTTGTCCGAGGCGCTGGTCATCGGGCTGCTGAAGCAGGGCGTCACTCACTACTTCGCGATTTTCGGGCACGGGTCGACGGATCTGGGAAATGTCCTGAGAATTTACAGTGAAGCTGGCGTCGTCACGGTGATCAATTGCCGCAACGAGGTCGAGATGGCGCATGCGGCCACCGCGCATGCCTGGCAGTACGGCAAGACGCCGGCCGTCGTCACCTCGATCGGGCCGGGCGGCCTTCAGGCCATGGCCGGCTCGCTGGCCGCGGCGTCCAACGGCGTCGGCGTCTACCACATCTATGGTGACGAGACGACGCGCGGCGAAGGCTACAACATGCAGCAGGTGCCGAAACCCGAACAGGGGATCTTCGGCAAGATCACGGCGCTGATGGGCCAGTCCCACACCTTGCATACGCCGGAATCCCTGCGGGAGTGCATGCGCCGCGGGACCAACTGCGTGCATCACCCCTACATGCCGGGCCCGTTCTTCATCTTGCTGCCCATCAACACACAGCCGCAATCGATGAAGGTGAATGTCGATACGTTTCCCGGCCGCATGGCGCTTTCGGCCGTGGCGCCGGCCGGTCTGGAAGTCTATGAGGCGGCGGCGGCCCTGCTTGCCCGTCACCGCAAGATCGTGATCAAGGCGGGTGGCGGAACCCGCGGGCATGCTTCCGTGGTACGCGACCTCGCCGAGGCGATCGGTGCCGCGGTTGTGCTTTCGCCGGGTTCGACCGGCGTGTTGCCCGACGGCCATCCTCAGAACATGCATGTCGGCGGATCGAAGGGCACGATCAGCGGCAATTTTGCCATGGAAGAGGCCGATCTCGTCGTCTTCGTGGGCTCGCGCGGTGTCTGCCAGGCCGATTGCTCGGGCGTCGGCTATCCCAATGCCAGGGCCGTCATCAACATCAATGGCGCGATCGGCGATGTCACCCATTACGCCAACACCTTGCCTCTGCCGGGCGATATCACCTGCGTTGCAGGGCGACTGCTCGATGTTCTGCGCGAAAAGCCGGCACTGGCGGATGATCGGGGCGAATGGTTGCGCCTTTGCGCCGACAAGAAGGCTGCATGGACGGCGTTCAAGCGCGAGCGGACAGGTGCCGCGCCACTCGATGATGCGGTCTGGAAGCAGGCCGTTCTGACGCAGCCGGCGGCAATTCACACCGTCGCTGAATTCGCCAAGCGGATCGGAGCCGCCAAGTTCTTCGATGCCGGTGATGTCCAGGCCAACGGCTTTCAGATCGTCGAAGACGATATGGTCGGCGACACCTTCACCGAAACTGGCGCGTCCTACATGGGCTTTGCTGCCTCGGCGTTGCTGGGGTCCGCCGGTGTGAAGGCGGCCCGCTACGGCATCGCCTTCACCGGCGATGGCTCGTTCATGATGAACCCGCAGGTCCTGATCGATGCGGTCGAGCACGGCGTGAAGGGCATGATCGCGCTGTTCGACAATCGCCGGATGGGGGCCATAACCAGCCTGCAATATGCCCAGTATGGGCAGGAGTTTCGCACCAACGACAGTGTCGCGGTGGACTATGTCGCGATGGCCGGCGCCGTTACCGGCGTAAAGGCCCTGTTCGGCGGCACGACGCGGGATACTCTGCGGGCGGCGCTTGACGAAGCCCATGCCCATGACGGCCTGTCGCTGGTGCATATTCCCGTCTACGCCGGTCGTGACCCGATCGCGGATATGGGAGCCTATGGCTCCTGGAATGTCGGCAACTGGGTCGATGACGTCCAGGCCCGCTATCTCGAACAGAAAATCTGAATGGAATCGGCCATGTATCGTGATCTGGAACTCTACATCGACGGCGCCTGGCGTGGCGCGTCGAACGGCGCGACGCGGGCGGTCACTGATCCGGCCACGGAAGACACGCTCGGCTCCATCGCCGAGGCGACCGAAGCCGATATCGACGCCGCGTTGACGGCGGCGCAGGTCGGATTTTCCGTCTGGCGCCGGGTCGGAACCTGGGAGCGCGCCAAGCTGATCCGCAAGGCCAGCGACCTCATTCGCGAACGCGCCGACGAGATCGCGACACTGATGTCGGTGGAAACCGGCAAGCCGCTGGCTGAAGCCAAGGGCGAGGTGAACGCGGCGGCCGATCAGTTCGAGTGGTATTCGGAAGAGACCAAGCGCATCTACGGGCAGATCATCGAGAGCCGCACGGCCGATAGCCGCATGGCGGTGATTCATCAGCCTGTCGGTGTCGTGGCGGCGTTCTCCGCATGGAATTTTCCGGCTCTTTTGCCCGCCCGCAAGATCGCCGCCGCGCTTGCCGCGGGCTGCAGCATCATCATCAAGCCGGCCGGTGAGGCACCCGCTTCTTGCGCGGCCTTGGTGCGAGCTTGCCACGACGCTGGCATCCCGAGCGGGGTGGTCAACTTCCTCACCGGCCAATCCGACATGATCGCCCGGCGGCTGATTGCCTCGCCGATCGTGCGCAAGGTCTCGCTGACCGGTTCCGTTCCGGTCGGCAAGCAGATCCTGCACCTGGCCGCCGACGGCGTGAAGAAGGTATCGATGGAACTGGGCGGCCACGCCCCGGTCGTCGTCTTCGACGACGTCGACGCCGAAAAGGCCGCGGAGGTCTGCGCCAATACCAAGTTCCGCAATTGCGGCCAGGTCTGCATCTCGCCGACGCGTTTCTACGTCCACGAGTCGAAATACGAGGCCTTTGCCCGCCGTTTCGCTGAAGTCGCGAAATCCCTGAAGGTCGGACGCGGCATGGAGGAGGGGGTCCAGATGGGGCCGCTCGCCAATCGGCGTGGACTGGAGACGATCCAGGAGCTCGTCGAGGATGCCAGGCAGCGCGGCGCCCAGGTTTTGGCCGGCGGCAGCGTTCCGGCCGAGGCCAATCGCGGCTTCTTCTTCGAGCCGACCGTCCTTGGCCACGTTCCCGACGATGCCCGCATCATGCGGGAGGAGCCGTTCGGGCCGGTCGCGCCACTGACCACCTTCACGACCTATGACGAGGTGATGGAGCGGGCCAATGCGCTGCCTTTCGGCCTCGCCGGCTACGTCTTCTCCAACGATCTGCGAACCGCGACGCGGGCCTATGAAGATCTCGAGGTCGGCATGGTCGGCGTCAACGAGATGTTGCTCGCGATCGCGGAAGCGCCGTTCGGCGGCGTCAAGGAAAGCGGCATGGGGCGCGAGGGCGGCTCCTTCGGCATCGGTGATTATCTCGAGACGAAATACGTCAAGATCAAGCTGGAAGAGCGGGCGCGCTGAACATGAGTGAAGACGAGGCAAGAGGGTTCGCGCGCGGCCTGACCAACTACGGCGACAAGGATTTCTCGCTCTATCTGAGGAACTCCTTCGCCAGTTCGATGGGATATTCCCGCGAGGTCCTGAAGAAGCCGATCGTCGGGATCGCGAACAGTTTTTCCGGCTTCAACAACTGCCATCGACATTTTCCGGAGATGCTGGAGGCGGTGAAGCGCGGTGTCTTGCTTGGTGGCGCGCTGCCGATCGAGTTTCCGACGATTTCGCTCGGCGAGGTTTTTCTCAATCCGACGAGCCTAAAGTTTCGCAACCTGATGTCGATGGACACCGAAGAGATGATCCGGGCGCAGCCGATGGACGCCGTCGTCTTGATGGGCGGGTGCGACAAGACCGTGCCGGCGCAGTTGATGGGGGCGGCATCGGCGGACCTTCCGGCGATCCAGATCGTCGCCGGTCCGATGATGACCTCGCGCTACGGCGAGGAGCGGCTCGGCGCCTGCACCGACTGCCGCCGGTTCTGGGGGAAATACCGCGCCGGGGAAATCTCCAGCGATGTGATCGGTGACATCGAGGGCCGTCTGGCGACCACCGCCGGCACCTGCGCCGTCATGGGCACGGCATCGACGATGGCCTGCATCGCCGAGACCCTCGGCATGTCGCTGCCCGGGACGGCGGCGATACCGGCGGTCCATGCCGATCGGCTGCGGGCCGCCGAGGCGACCGGTCTCGCAGCCGCGCGCATGATCGACAATCCCATCCGGCCCAGCGAGGTGATCACCGAGAAATCGGTCGAGAATGCCTTGCGAATCCTGCTCGCTCTCGGCGGGTCGACCAACGCTATCATTCACCTGACGGCAATCGCGGGACGTCTCGGCATTCCGGTTTCGCTGCGGCGGCTCAATCAGTTGTCAGACGAGACGCCGGTGCTGGTCAATCTCAAGCCCGTCGGCACCAACTATATGGAAGACTTCTTCTTCGCCGGCGGCGTGGGCGCTGTGCTGCGCGAGTTGAAGCCGCTGCTGCATCTCGATTGCAAGACGGTGACCGGCAACACGCTCGGCGACCGGCTTCGCGAGGATGTCGGTCCGGTCGACCGCAAGGTCATTGCCAGCGCCGAGCAGCCCCTGGAACCCGAAGGCGGCCTCGTCGCGCTGTTCGGCAATCTCGCGCCGGGCGGCGCGATCCTGAAGCGTTCGGCGGCCGACAAGGCATTGTTCGAAAAGGAAGGACGCGCGGTGGTG
This sequence comes from Aurantimonas sp. A3-2-R12, assembly GCF_036016755.1. Taxonomy (NCBI): domain Bacteria; kingdom Pseudomonadati; phylum Pseudomonadota; class Alphaproteobacteria; order Hyphomicrobiales; family Aurantimonadaceae; genus Aurantimonas; species Aurantimonas sp. A3-2-R12. The sequence continues at coordinate 45,960 of NZ_JAYXIH010000023.1, forward strand.
TTCGATTCGCTCGCCGATCTGGCGAAGCGCATCGACGATCCGGACCTCGATGTGGAAGAGGGCGATATACTGGTCCTGCAGAATGCCGGGCCGCGCAGCGATTCCGGCATGCCGGAAGCCGGCTATCTGCCGATCCCCAAGAAGCTCTCGGCCAAGGGCGTCAAGGACATGATCCGCATTTCCGATGCGCGCATGTCGGGGACAGCCTTCGGCACGATCGTGCTGCACGTCACGCCGGAAGCGGCGATCGGCGGACCGCTGGCGCTGGTTCGCACCGGCGACCGCATCAAGCTGTCGGTCGAGAACAAGACGATCGAGCTGCTGGTCGGCGACGACGAGCTGGAGCGGCGGCGCAGCAGCTTCCGATCGCCGTCGAAGCCGGCGTCCGAGCGGCGCGGCTACGACAAGATCTATGCCCAGGAGGTCCTTCAGGCGGACGAGGGTTGCGATTTCGCGATCATGCAGCCGGTCAGGGCATAAGAGGTCAAAGCCGGCGCTGGTCTGTGCTGCGGGCCTGTGCCCGATTCCGAGCCTTTGAAAATGCGAATTTTCATCCATCGAGAACCGCAGAGAATGGACCTATCAACTTCCCCGGCGGATGTATGGGCCGCAAAAAAACTCCGACCCGTCGCTCGGTAAAAAGAAATCAGTTGCCAGGTACAGGTCAGGAAGCGACCCTCAACGGAAAGAAATATTCCCGGCGGTGAAAAAACATTTCTCGCCCCGGATGCACTGACGAGGACAGCAGAGGACCGCCCATCCATCTCACCAACAGGGAAGCCAGCACATGCGAACGCACAGGATACTCGCCGCCTCGCTCATCGGGCTCGGCATGACGTCACCGGTGTTGGCGGAGGCGGAATCGGACGAGCCGATCATCATCGTTCAGAACAATTGGTCGAGCCAGTTGGTGATGTCGAACGTCGTCGGCCAGGTTCTGGAGAGCGAAGGCTATACGGTGGAGTACGTGCCGTCCGATAGCCAACTCCAGTTCACCGCGATCACCAATGGCGACATGACCTTCCAGATCGAGGCCTGGGAAGGCTCGATGAAGGCGGCCTTCGAAAAGGCGGTCGAGGAAGGCATGGTCGACGCCGGCACGCATGACGCCGTGACGCGCGAGGAATGGTGGATTCCCGACTACGTGCTCGAAAAGTGTCCCGACGCCGCCACCTGGGAAGGTCTGAACGCCTGCGCGAACATCTTTACTACCGCTGAAACCGCGCCCAAGGGTCGCTTCGTCGGCCCGCCCGCCGACTGGGGCAAGAATTACGCCGCGCGCATCGATGCCCTTGGCATGGACTTTGTCGCGATCAATGTCGGCCAGGCGGCGACGTTGTGGGCGGAACTACAGTCGGCCTACGACCGCAAGGAGCCGATCGTGCTGTTCAATTGGACGCCGAACTTCGTCGAGAGCAAGTTCGAAGGCCGTTTCGTCGATTTCCCCGAGCCGGAGCCCGCTTGCTTCGACGATCCTAGCTGGGGCCCCAATCCGGATGCCACCGGCGATTGCGGGGCACCGCGCGCGGCCTGGCTGAAAAAGGCCGCCTGGAAAGGCATGGCTGACGAATGGCCTGGCGCCTGGGCGATCGTCCAGAAGATCAACCTCACCAACAAGCAGCTCGCCAATGCCTCGAAGATGGTCGATGACGAAGGCATGTCGCCCGAGGATGCCGCGACGAAATGGATCGAGGACAATCGCGACGTCGTGGATAGCTGGCTGAACTAAGCCCTCTCCGCCAAGAGCCGCCGGGCGCGTATCTCGCGTCCGGCTTACTCACGAGGGGAGCGACATGACCGCCGACGTCAAGATCAAGTGCCGGAATATCTGGAAGATTTTCGGTCCGGACCCCGCGGCTTTCCTGCGCAAGCATGATCAGCATCCCACTGAGGATGACCTGCGGGCCGACGGCATGATCGGGGCGGTTCAGGACGTGTCGTTCGACGTCCACACCGGCGAAAATCTGGTGATCATGGGGCTCTCCGGCTCCGGCAAGTCGACCTTGATCCGCTGCATCACGCGCCTGAACGACCCCACGGCGGGCGAGATCCATTATGAGGGCCGCGACCTGTTGCGGGCCACGCCCCGCGAACTGATCGAGATTCGTCGCCACAAGATGGGCATGGTCTTTCAGAGCTTTGGCCTGCTACCGCACCGCGACGTGCTTTCAAACGTGGCGTTCCCCCTCGAAGTACAGTCCATGCCCCGGGCCGAGCGCGAGGCCAAGGCGCGCGAGATGATCGAACTCGTGGGCCTCAAGGGTCGCGAAGCCTATTTCCCCCGTGAGCTCTCCGGCGGCCAGCAGCAACGCGTCGGGATTGCCCGTTCCCTGGCGGTCGGCCCCGATGTGTGGTTTCTCGATGAGCCGTTTTCGGCGCTCGACCCGCTCATCCGCGCCGAAATGCAGGACGAATTCATCCGACTGCAAAAGATGCTGCGAAAGACCATCGTCTTCATTACCCACGACTTCGAAGAGGCGGTGAAGCTCGCCGACCGCATTGGTATCATGAAGGACGGCCGCATGGTCCAGCTCGATACGCCCGAGCGGATCGTTCTCCATCCGGCCAATGACTACGTCGCCGAGTTCGCCCGCAATGCCCCGCACGAACGCATTGTCACCGTCAGGGCCATCATGACCCCGGATGTCATGACCCGCGGGCGACAATCCGATCGATGCGCATGCGCTCCTCGGTCAGGTCGCGCGCCGGGTCCTCAACGCCGACGCACCGATTCCGGTGGCCGACAATGGCCGCCTCGTCGGCAGCGTCGACCGCGCGGCAATGGTCGAGGGCCTTTTCGGCCGAGGTGCCGCCGAGTGAGCAACCGCGAAACCACCGTCGCTTCGCCTCCCGCCGATGACGTCCCGCCGATCGGCCGATCAACCGAGTCAGGCCTGATCCGCGGCCTCATTCGTTCGCTTCAGATCAAACCGCGTTCGCAGGACCGCGCCCCCGGTGGGTTCGCCCCCGCCACGGATCTCGCCCGCGTCCCCATCCTTCTCCAGTTTGCGATCATCATTGCCGCGGGTATCGCCTTGGCGGCCGTCTGGGACGGCGCTCTACGCTGGCCCGCCGATTACGTGATCCCGATGCAGCGTTGGATCACTGAATTTTTCGAATGGCTCGGCAAGGATGCCGCCATCGGCCCGCTGAAATTTCGCGACGTCACGCGGTTGATCGCGGGCATTCTCGAACAGCCGCTCGATTGGGCCGAGTATCTGCTCTATCGCGGCGTGCGCAGTTTGGATTTGCCGCCAATCCCATGGCTCACGCTGGTTCTCGGCGTTGCCATCCTCGCGCACTGGATCGGCGGTTGGCGGCTGGCGCTCTTCGCCGCGCTGGCGCTGCTTTATCTCGCCCTTTTCGGCCTCTGGCGAGATAGCATGCGCACGCTCTCCCTCGTCGTCGTATCGGCGCCTTTCGCGGTCGCCATCGGCCTCTGGCTCGGCATCTGGGTCACGCGGTCACGCCGCGCGGCCGGTATCATCACGCCGATGTTCGATCTGATGCAGGCTACGCCCCACATGGCCTATCTCGTGCCGGTGGTGGTGCTGTTCGGCTTCGGCCAAGTGCCGGCGATGATCGCGACCGTCATCTTCGCCATGCCGCCAATGGCCCGCTGCACCATCCTCGCGGTTCAGACCGTGCCGCGCGAGATCATCGAGTCGGGCCAGATGTCGGGTTGCACCCCGCGTCAACTGCTCTGGAAGGTCCATATCCCGGCGGGGAAGCGCATCCTGATGCTCGGCGTCAACCAGGTGGTGATGCAGACCCTCGCCATGGCGGTGATCGCCTCGCTGGTGGGCGCCACCGGCCTCGGCCAGAAGCTCCTCGCCTCGTTGCAGCAACTCAAGCTGGGGGCGGGGGTCGAACAAGGCCTCGCCATCGTGCTGATCGCCGTCGTTCTCGACCGTCTGACACAGGCCTATGCCGACCGGCCCAACGACTATTCTGACCGCGAACCGAACCGGCTCAAACGCCACAAACATCTGGCGGCGTTTCTCGCCATGGTCGTGGTCACCTTCGCGCTGGCGGCGCTCTTCAAGGAGGCCGCGGTCTTGCCGAAGCGCTGGACGGTCACCTTCGGCACCCAGCTCGACGAGGCGGTCCGGTGGTTTTCAGCCAACGCCTACGCCTACATCGCGCCGGTGCGCGATTTCATCACGGTGTCGATGCTGATCCCGCTTCGCGACTTCTTCCTGGCCATCCCCTGGCCATCCCCTGGCCGATCGTCATGGCCATGGTTGGCGCCGCAGGGTTGCACCTCGGCGGCGCCCGGACCGCGTTGCTGTGCATGGGGCTGGTTCTGGCCATCGTGCTTTTCGGCTTCTGGGTGCCGGCGGTACTGACGGTCTATCTGGTGTTCTCCGCAGTGGTGATCTGCGTGCTGATCGGCGTTCCTGTCGGCATCTGGGCCGCACGCGTACCGCGCGTGGCGCGAGCGACCATGGTGATCTGCGACACGCTCCAGACGTTTCCCTCGTTCATCTATCTCATCCCGGTGATCATGCTGCTCAAGGTCGGGGATTTGTCGAACATCGTGGCGATCCTCGCCTATGCCACCGTTCCGGCCATCCGCTACACCTATCTGGGGCTGAAACGCATCCCCGAGGTCACCATCGAGGCGGCCATCGCCAACGGTGCTTCACCGCGCCAACGCCTCCTGAAGGTGGAATTGCCGATCGCCCTGCCGGAGATCATGCTTGGCCTCAACCAGACCATCATGATGGCGCTGGCGATGGTGGCGATCACCGCGCTGATCGGCTCCCGCGATCTCGGCCAGGAAATCTACCGAGCCCTGCCGACCGCCGACACCGGGCGCGGTATCCTCGCGGGCCTCGGCATCGCCGCCATCGGTATCATAGCGGATCGGCTGATCCAGGCGTGGGCGGAGAGACGCAAGAAGCAGCTCGGCTATATCTAGGGATCGGGGACCAGGCGGCGGTTCCGGTTCCACACCATGATGCCTCAAGGTGCCCCGACGGCGCCTCTGCCTCCCGCCGAGCCGCTTAACCGCCTTGCGGGTAGGAGATGACCGAAAGATAGCGCGCGGGCAGGGAAACGAGGGTTTCCGGCCCGTGCGGCGCTTCGGCGTCGAAGAACAAGCTGTCTCCCGGCTGCAGCAGGAAGACTTGCTTGCCGTGACGGTACTCGACCTCGCCCTCGAGCATGTACAAGAGTTCGATGCCGCCGTGCTGGAAGGTGGGAAAGACGTCGGATTCGTGCGTGAGTGTGATGAGGTAGGGCTCCACGGTCACGCCGCTGGCGTTGGGGCCGATGTGGCCCAACAGGTTGTATTGATGTCCGGCGCGGGTGCCCGCGCGCTCGATTTCGATCGCTTCGCCACGTTTGACATGGACGACAGGACGGTGCTCCTCGAACCGCGTAAAGAACGCCGTGATCGGAACATTCAACGTGTTCGACAGGGTCTGGAGCGTCGTCAGCGACGGTGAGGTCAAGCCGTTTTCGATCTTCGACAGCATGCCGATCGACAGGCCTGTCAACTGGGCCAGTTCCGCCACTGTCATCGACTTTTGCAGGCGAAAGTTGCGAAGCTCGCGGCCGATGGCGACTTCGAGCACTTTCTCACTGCGGTCGGTGACCCGATGCGGATCCTGCCCAAAGGTCGGCGCCGTGCGCGCGGCATTCTGACTCTCACTCATCGTTTAATCTCCAGAAAACACACTAGCAATAATTTACTGTCAGGAAACAGTTTGTCCAGCCACCGTCCGGGAGATTGATAATCCACAACGGCAAAAGCGTTGGATTCAATATCGGAATCCCTCTGTTGGTTTTCTTCCAAAGATATTTTGTTGCTTTTTAGGAAAAAATGATCCCAACTTAGCTCTGCACGAGAGACGCAACGAAACTTTCGGCGAATATGGGGGGAGAATGCATGACCCAAAAGATGGATGACCGGATTCAAAAAATGTTCCGGGGCGACGCGCTGTTCGCATGGACCTTCGTCGCCGCGCTGTGGGCGGCGGTCGTGTTCGTGTTTTTCAGCATCAGCGCTCTCATAGATGACACGACGATCCAGGCCGTCCTGCTGATCGGCGGCGGTCTGGTGCTGTTCTTCAACACGGCGGCGATCTTCGCGATGGTGCGGCACTACGCCCACGAAAAGGAATTCATCTACGGGCTCGACATCCGGCATCTCGATGAGATGCGGCGGATGCGTGGCAAATAAGGGAGGGCACCATGCGCAAACATTATGAGCCACCGCGGCAAAGCGGATTCGGTCAATTTCTCGATTCGATCTTTCTGTTGGCGCTGGTGTACGTGGCGCTGTTTATTCCCTTGATACTCGGCCTGACCGGTGCCGGCAGCACGACCGTGATGCCCGCCGAGATCACCTGGGAAACCCTGAAGCAAAATCCCGTCATGCAGGCGCAGTGGGAGAAGCTTGGCTACACGGCGGAAACGGCCGCCGAGATGATTACCACGCGGTTCGACTACACCATTGATCCGCTGATGCTGTTGATCACCGCGGCGGTGATCCTGGGCTACTTCGTCTATCTCATCCGGATGTCGGACAAGGAATATCGCGACGTTATCAGCGAAAAATTCGACCTCTGAAACGAGGCAATGGGGGAGGGAAAAACCGATGTGGGTTCTACTAGAATATGCGGCGTGGGCGGTGTCAGCAAGCCTGCTCTTGTGGATGGTAGTGGACGCCGTGCGCGTCAATCGCGAGTTCGATGAGGAAACCCTGATGTCGTCGCGCGAGGGGATCGACGAGCTTCTGGAGCATGGCGACGTGCCGGAAGCGCGCGGGGGGGCCGGGCAATGACCGATCAGACGGCGAACAGAACTGCGGCGGTGGCCGCGAAATCGGAACGAATTGGCCTCCTGCGCGTGCTGGGTCCGGTGCATGTCTGGGCGCTTGGCGTGGGCATCGTCCTCGTCGGCGAGTTCATGGGCTGGAATTTTTCGGTCGGCAAGGGTGGCGCGCTGGGCGCGCTGATCGCCTGCTGGGTCATCGGCCTGCTTTACACCTGCGTCGCGATGATCGACTCCGAGGTGACCTCTACCGTGGCCGCGGCCGGCGGCCAATACGCGCAAGCCAAGCACATCATGGGGCCGCTGATGGCCTTCAATGTCGGGCTCTATCTGGTCATGGCCTACACCATGCTGGAGGCCGCCGATGCCCTGATCGTTGGCGATCTGATGGTGATCCTGGCGGAGCAGACGGGTTACACGGATCTCGATCCGCGACCGTTCGTGGTGCTGATCATCGCGCTGCTGGCGTTTCTGAATTATCGCGGCGTGTTCATGACGCTGTCGCTGAATTTCGTCATCACCGCGGCCGCCTTCGTATCGATCCTCATCCTTTTCATCGGTGTTCAGCCCTGGAATCCCGGCGCCGTATTGCAGCATGCCGGTCTGTTGACCGATCTGCCCTATGGTTGGATCGGGGTGATCGCGTCGTTCCAGTTCGGCATCTGGTATTATCTCGGTATCGAGGGAACGTGTCAGGCGGCCGAGGAGGTGCGCTCCCCCAGCCGGTCGCTGCCGCTCGGTACGATGACCGGGATCATGACACTGCTGATCGCGGCGACCTTGACGTGGTACGTATCCTCCGGGCTGCTGCCTTGGGAGTATCTCGGTCAGGCGGTCGTCCCGCTCTACGACGCGGCGCGAATGACCGGCAGCACGACGCTCCAGGTGTTCCTGTTCATCGGTACGATGTTCGCGGCGACGGCCTCTGCCAATGGCTGCATCAACGACGCCTCGCGGGCCTGGTTCTCCATGGGACGCGACCGCTACATGCCCAATTGGTTCGGGGCGGTGCACCCGCGCTATCGCACACCCTACCGATCGATCCTGATCCTGATCCCGATCGCCGTGTCCTTCGCCTTCACCGGGCTCTTGGACCAGGTGATCACCTTCTCGATCCTGTCCGGTCTCCTTGGCTATACCTTCATGCCGATCAACATGATTCTGTTCCGGCGCAAATGGCCTCTGGGCACGATCCGGCGGGGCTATGTGCATCCGCTGCACCCCTTGCCGGCGATCGTGTTGATGGTGCTGTGCGTGACCACCTTCTTTGCGACCTATCTCGGCTTTGGAGCCCAACTGCTGGCGATGATGGCGTTCTACGTCGTGGCCTCGGTCTGGTTCACCATGCGCCGCTACAAATATGTCCGACGGTCCGACCAGTTCACCATGAACTGGCCGAAGCCGGTCGGCTACTGAGGCGGGAGAAGAGCCATGATGAAATATGTGCTTTGCGCCATAGACGGTTCGCGCGCCTCCCAGCGGGCGGTGGATTTTGCGGTCGGCATGGCCGCAAACTTCGGGGCTGCGGTTCGGTTCATTACCGTCACGGCCGTGACCCAGGCCAGTGCAGCCAAGAGCCCGTTCTGGGACACGCGGCTGTTCGACGCGGGCGAGACGTTGATCGCCCGCGAGCAAACCCACGCGATGGAAGCGGCGGCCGCCAAGGGCGTGACGAAAGCCAGTTGCGCCACCGTTAATGGACGGGATGTCGCCACGGCGATCGTGGCCTATGCGCAGGAGCACGGGTTCGATCATATCGTCATGGGCACGTCGGGACATTCGGTGCTGGAAAGGCTGTTGACGGGGTCGGTGGTCGACGACGTTCTGAATCAGCCACATCCACCCGTCACGGTCGTATGATCGGGGCGGGCGCCTTTGCGGCGGCTGCCGCCGGGAGCGCGGCACTCGGCTGGATGTACCATCGCGACCGAACCCGCGTGATCGCCCATCGCAGATCGGTGTTCGAGGAGTGTCGGGGGCTGCTGGACGATGCCGAGCTGTCCCAGGACGGGGCGGACTATCCGCGTCTGACAGGCCGCCGGGATGAGGTTCCGGTCGAACTGCGGCTGCTCGCCGACACCATCCAGCTGCGCAAGCTGCCGGTGCTGTGGCTGCTGGTGACGATCCGGCAGCCGCTGAAGATCGCCGGGGTCTTCGACATGCTGATCCGGCCCGACAACTCGGAATATTATTCGCCGCACGACCGGTTGCGCACGGTTTTGCCAGCGCCGCCGGATTGGCCGGCGGACGCGGTGGTACGCTGCGACCGGCCGGATGCGGTCGCGCCGTTGCTCGATCGTCTCACCCCGCATGTGCGCGCCTTTACCGAGGAAGGGCGGGGCAAGGAGCTTTTTCTCGCCCCGCGCGGCCTGCGGCTGGTCTACCGCATCGACGAGAGTCGACGTGGACATTACCTGGCGACCCGCCAACCGCGGTTCGACAATGACCGGCTGGCGCGTGCCACGGTCGAGGACCTCATTGCCCGCGGCTTCGCGCTGGCCGCTGATATGTCGCGCGAGCACTGAGCCGGATGGCTGCCCCCCCTCGCGATCGTCCCCCGCATCATCCCTACACCGTCCTCGCGGTGTCGCTGGTCCTGACGGGCATGGGGCAGGTGCTGAATGGACAGGCGCAGCGGGGCCTGATGATGGCATTCACCGCGCTGGGGCTCGCATGGGTGAGCTACAACCTGACCACGCCCGAGATCAGTTTCGTTGGACGCTATGCGGGCGGGCTCATGATCCATGCCGTCGCCCTGATGGACGCTTACAAGTTCGCCCGGCTGCGATGGCAGCAGTGGCAGCTGGCGCAAGGAAAACAAGACGCGTGAACGACGCTTTCTGTTTTCTATGATGAAAATAAATTTCCTAACAGTTGATTTCCACTGGCGTTGGTGTTTATGTCTGCCTGGAACGTTTGCGAGAAAGGTGCGAAGCCGATGTGCGGTATCGTTGGGCTATTTCTGAAGGACCGGTCGCTTGAGCCGAAGCTTGGCGAAATGCTGACCGAGATGCTGGTGACCATGACCGATCGCGGCCCGGATAGCGCCGGGATCGCGATCTACGGGAAAAACGGTGATGGGCACGCGAAACTGACGTTGCAGGCTGAAAACCCGGACGTGGAATTCGCCGATCTGGCCGCCGACATGGGCGCGGCGATCGACGCCGAGGTCGAGATCCGGTGCAAGGACACGCACGCGGTGCTGAAAATTCCGAGCGACAAGATGGGCGAGGCGCGGCGCGCGTTGGCCGAACTTCGCCCGAATGTTCGGGTGATGAGCGCCGGCGACAACATCGAAATCTACAAGGAAGTCGGGCTGCCGAAGGATGTCGCTGCGCGGTTTGGCCTATCCGCCATGGCGGGAAGTCACGGCATTGGCCACACCCGGATGGCGACGGAATCCAAGGTCAATACGCTGGGCGCACACCCCTATTCGACCGGCCCGGACCAGTGCCTGGTGCACAATGGTTCACTGTCGAACCACAATGGACTGCGGCGCAAGCTGGTGCGTGAAGGCATGTCGTTCGAGACCGAGAACGATACCGAAGTCGCTGCCGCCTATCTGAGCCACAAGCTGCGGACCGGCAGCAATCTCAGGGAGGCATTGGAAGCCAGTCTGGACGATCTGGACGGGTTCTTCACCTTCGTGGTCGGAACCAAGGACGGGTTCGGCGTCGTGCGCGATCCGATCGCCTGCAAGCCCGCCGTCATGGCCGAAACCGACCAATATGTTGCCTTCGGCAGCGAATATCGCGCGCTGGTCAACCTGCCGGGCATCGAGAACGCCAAGGTATGGGAGCCCGAGCCTGCCACCGTCTATTTCTGGGAACATTGAGATGCAGACGATTGATCTTGCCGAGACCACCCTGCGCGAGCTGAATTCCGTTTTGCAGGCGCAGCGCGATAACACCAACCAGACCGCCTGGACCGTCGAAAATCCGCGCGGCGGACATGCGTTGGCTGTGGGACTCGACGCGCCGATCGAGGTCACGGTCAGGGGCTCCACGGGCTACTACTGCGCCGGCATGAACAAGCAGGCCACCGTGAGGGTCGAAGGTTCGGCGGGACCTGGCGTTGCCGAAAACATGATGTCGGGCAGCGTCATTATCGACGGCGATGCCAGCCAGTATGCCGGCGCGACGGGTCGGGGCGGATTGCTGGTCATCAAGGGCAATGCCGCCTCGCGGTGCGGCATCTCGATGAAGGGCATCGACATCGTCGTCCATGGCAATATCGGCCACATGTCGGCGTTCATGGCGCAGGCTGGCAACCTCGTGGTCTTGGGCGATGCGGGCGACGCGCTTGGCGACTCGCTCTACGAGGCCCGCCTTTTCGTGCGCGGCAAGGTGAAAAGCCTGGGCGCGGACTGCATCGAAAAGGAGATGCGCCCCGAGCATCTGGATATCCTTCGCGACCTCCTGGAGCGTGCCGGCGCCGACGCGCGGCCCGAAGAGTTCAAGCGCTACGGGTCGGCGCGTCAGCTCTATAATTTCCACATCGACAATGCTTACTGAGGAGACGGAGATGAAAGACGCTCCCCCGCACGCCGTGCCACGGACCGAGCCACGGCAATCCTGGACCTTCAGCAACAGCGTCAATGCCGAAATCCGCCGCGCGGCGGCGACGGGTCTCTATGACATCCGCGGCGGTGGCTCCAAACGGCAGCTGCCGCATTTCGACGACCTCCTGTTTCTCGGCGCGTCGATCTCGCGCTATCCGCTCGAAGGTTATCGCGAGAAATGCGGAACCAGCGTCACCTTGGGCACGCGGTACGCGAAAAAGCCCATCGAGCTGAAAATTCCCGTTACTATCGCCGGAATGAGTTTCGGCTCGCTCTCGGCCCACGCCAAGGAGGCACTGGGTCGCGGCGCGTCCGCCGCAGGAACCTCGACGACCACCGGCGACGGCGGGATGACCGAGGAGGAGCGCGGGCATTCCGACAGGCTCGTCTATCAGGTTCTGCCGTCCCGCTATGGGATGAATCCCGACGATCTGCGCCGCGCCGATGCGATCGAGGTGGTCGTGGGGCAGGGTGCCAAGCCCGGTGGCGGCGGCATGCTCCTCGGGCAGAAGATCACCGAGCGCGTGGCTGGGATGCGGACGCTGCCGGTGGGTATCGATCAGCGCTCGGCCTGTCGTCACCCCGACTGGACGGGGCCGGACGATCTCGAGATCAAGATTCTCGAGATCCGCGAGATCACTGGCTGGGAGAAGCCGATCTATGTGAAGATCGGTGGCGCGCGGCCGTATTACGACACTACGCTGGCGGTGAAAGCCGGTGCGGACGTGGTCGTGCTGGACGGCATGCAAGGCGGCACCGCTGCGACGCAGGACGTCTTCATCGAGCACGTCGGCCAGCCGATCCTTGCGTGTATCCGTCCAGCGGTACAGGCGCTCCAGGACATGGGTATGCATCGCGAGGTGCAATTGATCGTCTCCGGCGGCATTCGAACCGGCGCGGATGTCGCCAAGGCGCTGGCGCTTGGCGCTGACGCGGTTGCCATCGGGACGGCAGCCCTGGTCGCGCTGGGCGACAACGATCCCGTCTGGGAGGAGGAATACCGCAAGCTCGGAACGGTGGCGGGAGCCTATGACGACTGGCAGGAAGGTCGTGACCCGGCTGGGATCACGACCCAGGATCCGGAGCTGATGGAACGCCTGGACCCGCTGGCGGCGGGTCGGAGGCTGCACAACTATCTTTCGGTCCTGACCCTGGAAGCCCAGACGATCGCCCGGGCCTGCGGACACAATCACGTCCACAATCTGGAGCCGGAGGATCTGTGCGCCCTGACCGTGGAAGCCGCGGCCATGGCGCGCGTGCCGCTGGCGGGGACTTCCTGGATACCGGGACAGTCCGGATACTGAACGAGAAAATGATGATGGGGAGGGGACGGTAGAATATGGCTGCGGATCTCGCAAAATTCGCCAAGGATAAAGGCGTCAAATACTTCATGGTGTCGTTCACCGACCTGTTCGGTGGGCAGCGCGCCAAGATCGTGCCTGCCCGATCAATCGCCAAGACGCAAAAGGACGGTGCCGGCTTTGCCGGCTTCGCCACCTGGCTGGATCTGACGCCGGCGCATCCGGACATGCTGGGGGTGCCCGATCCTGACGGCGTTATCCAACTGCCCTGGAAGCCAGACACCGCCTGGGTTCCGGCGAATTGCGTCATGGAGGACGCGCCGGTTGCCCACGCGCCGCGCAATGTCCTCAATCGTTTGGTGAAGGAAGCCGCCGCCGAGGGATTGCGTGTCAAGACCGGTATCGAGGTAGAGTTCTTCCTGCTGACGCCCGATGGCCAGCAGCTGGCGGACTCCCACGATAGCGCGGCCAAGCCCTGCTATGACCAGCTCGCCATCATGCGGCAGGCGGACCTGATCGGCGAAGCGCTCGACCATATGAGCGAGCTCGGCTGGGGGCCTTACCAGGCCGACCACGAGGACGCGAACGGCCAGTACGAAATGAACTGGGATTTCGACGACGCCATCGCCACTGCCGACAAGCACTCCTTCTTCAAGTTCATGATTCGCTCGCTCGCCGAAAAATACGGCATGCGCGCGACCTTCATGCCCAAGCCGATCGAAGGGCTGACCGGCAACGGCGCGCATGTGCACGTCTCGGTCTGGGACTCCACCGGCAAGACCAACCTCTTTGCCGACGCGAGCAAGGAGATGGGGATGTCGGATACCTGCCGGTATTTCCTCGGCGGCATCATGAAGCACGCCTCGGCGCTTGCGGCGATCACCAATCCGACGGTCAACTCCTACAAGCGCATCAACGCGCCCCGCACGACATCCGGCGCGACCTGGGCGCCGAATACAGTCACCTGGTCGGGCAACAACCGCACCCACATGGTGCGCGTGCCGGGACCAGGCCGGTTCGAGCTGCGGCTGCCGGACGGGGCGGCAAACCCTTATCTGCTGCAGGCGGTGATTATCGCGGCGGGTCTCGACGGAGTGCGGACCAAGGCCGATCCGGGCAAGCGCTACGACATCGACATGTACCAGAACGGTCATACGGTGAAGGATGCCCCGATCCTGCCGCTGAACCTTTTGGACGCGCTGCGGACCTTCGACAAGGATCAGAGCCTGAAAGCGGCGATGGGCGAGGAGTTCTCCAACGCCTACATCAAGCTGAAGATGCAGGAGTGGAATTCCTTCGTGAGCCATTTTTCCCAGTGGGAACGCAAGAACACCCTGGATATCTGAGGCTGCGCGCCGGTTTGCCCCGACGTTCGGCTATTCGGACGAATTTCATCCCACTTATCCAAGCTGCGTCTTTGCGCGCCCGGTGCCTTCTTGGGGAGGCCGGGCGCGCAAACTCGACGGGGCACGACCGAAAACCTCGCGAAACGCCGTGGAAAAATGGGCGGAATTCGCGAAGCCGGTCGCCAGCGCGATTTCGGTCAGCGACAGGGTGGACTGGGTCAAAAGATTGCCGGCCTTGCCCAGCCTGAGTTCGCGGTNAATTCGCGAAGCCGGTCGCCAGCGCGATTTCGGTCAGCGACAGGGTGGACTGGGTCAAAAGATTGCCGGCCTTGCCCAGCCTGAGTTCGCGGTAGAACGTCATTGTGCTGCGGCCCAGCTTTTGACGGAAAAGCCGGTTGAGCTGCCGGGGGCCGATGCCCGAAAGCTGTGCCAGCTGTGCCAACTCCAGCGGATCGGCCACATGGTTTTCCATCATTTCGATCGACTGGATCAAGGCCGGATCGTTCGTCCCATAGCGTTCCACGAGACCGGCGCGTTGCGGCCCTCCGGAGGGACGGATTTCGGTGTGCATGAACCAGTCGCTGACCTGGCGGGCGAAGGCGGGACCATGATGCACGTTGATCAATGCGTGCATCATATCGAGCGGCGCGGTGCCGCCAGCGCAGGTGATCCGGTCGCGATCCATGACGTAGAGCGTACGTTCCACCATCAATGCCGGGGATATTTCCGCCAGGGTTGGCGCATGTTCCCAGTGGACGGTCATGCGTCGGCCCTCCATCAGTCCGGCAAGCGCGAGAATGACAGGGCCGCCCGACACCCCGCCCAGACGAACGCCGTGCCGCGCGAGTTGCCGCAGCCAGTTGAACACCCGTTCATCGGCGAAGGTGCCCGGATCGCCGCCCGCCACGACGAGAACGAGATCGAAGTCGACGTCACGTCCAAGTTGGGCGGATGCCGCGACCATCGATCCGCTCGAACTGATGCCGTGCGCATCCCCGACGGTCAGGTGGCGAATGTCGTAAACGGTTCGATCGGCCAGTAGATTCGCGGCCCGAAGCGGCTCGACCGCTGACGCGTAAGACATCAGCGCAAAGCCGTCGATCAGCAGGAATCCAATTCGGAAGGCGCCGGGCTGCTCCATTGTCATGACCATAATCTGTAATATTCCGTCTTTATGGGGAAAGTCCATCCAGCCGGCGAGGGCTCAGTATCGATCAGCAAGCAAGGGCGGAGACCAATGCGATATTCGCTGCTGAAAATTCTCACCGAGGGGCTGACTGGCAACCGGGGCTGGCCGCCGGTCTGGCGGGAGCCCGAGCCGAAGACCGACTACGACGTCGTTATCGTCGGCGCAGGCGGGCATGGGCTGGCAACCGCCTATTACCTTGCCAAGGAATTCGGCATCACCAACGTCGCGGTGCTGGAGAAGGGTTGGCTCGGCTCCGGTAATATCGGCCGCAACACGACGATCATCCGATCCAACTATCTGTTGCCCGGTAACGAGCCGTTCTACGAATTCTCGATGAAGCTCTGGGAAGGCCTGGAGCAGGATTTCAATTACAACGCGATGGTCTCCCAGCGGGGAGTCCTCAACCTCGGTCACAGCGACGCGCAGCGCGATGCCTTCGCGCGGCGGGGCAATGCCATGCGGCTGGCCGGTTCCGACGCGGTCCTTCTCGATACCGAGGCGGTCCGCGAAATGTGTCCCTTCCTCGACTTCGACAACGCCCGCTTTCCGATCAAGGGCGGGCTTTGGCAGCCGCGCGGCGGCACCGTCCGCCATGACGCGGTCGCCTGGGGTTATGCGCGCGGCGCCGACAGTCGCGGCGTCGACATCATCCAGAACTGCGAGGTCACCGGTTTCCAGATCGAGAACGGGATCTGCCGGGGCGTCGAGACCACCCGCGGCAAGATCCGCGCCAAGAAGGTCGCCGTCTGTGTCGCCGGCTCGTCGGGCCGGGTGATGGAAAAGGCCGGCATGCGCCTGCCGATCGAAAGCCACGTCCTGCAGGCTTTCGTCTCGGAGGGGCTGAAGCCGGTCATTCCGGGCGTCATCACCTTCGGCGCCGGTCATTTCTACGTCAGCCAGTCCGACAAGGGCGGCCTCGTCTTCGGCGGCGATCTCGACGGCTACAACAGCTACGCCCAGCGCGGCAATTTGCCGGTGGTGGAGGATGTCTGCGAGGGCGGCATGGCGATCATGCCGATGATCGGCCGCGCGCGGCTCCTGCGCATGTGGGGCGGCATCATGGACATGTCGATGGATGGCTCGCCCTTCATCGACAAGACCGATATCGGCGGCCTCTATTTCAATGGCGGCTGGTGCTATGGCGGCTTCAAGGCAACGCCCGCGTCGGGCTACTGCTACGCGCATCTCCTGGCCCGCGACGAACCCCATCCGACAGCGGCCGCCTATCGGCTCGACCGCTTCCGCCGTGGCGCGATGATCGACGAAAAAGGCCAGGGCGCGCAGCCCAATCTGCACTGAGCCCAATCTGCATTGAGGACGTAACCATGCCGACGGTCGATACCCATCCATTCCCGGTCGGGACGCAGGCGGCAGCGCCGAGCGGGAGGAGCAAAGCGAAATGATCATCGACCACCCCCTTCTCGGCCCCCGCGACGCGGCGGAATTCGTGTATCTCGGCGACGCCGCGCTGATCGACCGGCCCGATCCGCAGGACGACGGCGCGAGCGAGAAATTCCATGATTATCTCTACTTGCGGGATAACCCGGCCGGCTTGCATCGCGAGCTCTGGTATCATGAACAGGGCGATCGCTCCTGGCTGGTCCTGACCCGCAACACGCTGACACACGAGATCACGTCGGTCGAACTGGCGCGCGACGTCGCCTTGGCACGGGGGCGGAGAGCATGACCGACAGCCGAACACCCACCGCAACGCCCGGCCCGGTCGAAGCCGGGACCGGTGCCACGCAACCCTTTCGAGTCCAGGGCGGTCTGATCGAGCGGACCGGTGGCGTCCGTTTCAGCTTCAACGGAACATCGTTCCAGGGCCATGACGGCGACACGCTCGCCTCCGCGCTGCTCGCCAATGGTGTCCGCGTGGTCGGCCGTTCGTTCAAGTATCATCGGCCCCGCGGCATCTTTTCGGCGGGGTCGGAAGAGCCGAACGCGCTGGTCCAGTTGCGCCGAGGAGCCCATCAGGAGCCCAACACGCGCGCCACCACGGTAGAGCTGTTCGACAATCTGGAGGCCACCAGCCAGAACCATCGCGGTCCGCTCGGCTTCGACCTGATGGCGGCAAGCGACCTGCTGTCACCCTTCCTGTCGGCCGGCTTCTACTACAAGACATTCATGTGGCCGAAGGCGTTCTGGGAGAAATTCTACGAGCCGCTGATCCGCAATTCGGCCGGGCTCGGCCGGCTCTCCATGGAGCCCGATCCGGACAGCTACGACAAGGGTTTCCTGCACTGCGACGTTCTGGTGATCGGCGCGGGACCTGCGGGCCTCGCCGCAGCGCTGGCGGCAGGGCGCGCCGGGGCACGAGTGATCCTCGCGGACGAGGATTTCCGGCTTGGCGGCCGGCTGAACGCCGAGACGTTGGCCGTCGACGGCCAGCCTGGCTCGGACTGGGCCGATCAGGCGGGCGCCGAGTTGGGGGCCATGGCCAACGTTCGCGTGATGCCCCGCACGACCGTTTACGGCGCCTTCGACCACGGCACTTACGGCGCGCTCGAGCGCAAGACCGACCATCTTCCCGTATCCGGCGGAAAGCCACGGCAGGTGCTCTGGCGCATTCACGCGAAGCGCGCGATCCTTTGCGCCGGTGCGACGGAAAGACCGATCGCCTTTGGCAACAACGATCGCCCCGGCGTGATCATGGCGGGTGCCGTGCGGGCCTATGCGAACCGATGGGCGGTCGCGGCCGGCAAGCGGATCGCCGTTTTCACCAACAATGACGACGGCTGGCGGACGGCGGCCGATCTGGCCGCCAAGGGCGTCGAGATCGCCGCCGTGATCGATACCCGCCCCGGCGCGGCCCGCGCCAAGCTGCCGGGTGCGTCGATCCATATGGGCGACGCGGTCATGGACACGTCGGGTCGCATGGGAATCCGCCAGATCAAGCTTGCCGGCGGCGCGAGCATATCGGCCGATTGTCTCGCCGTCTCAGGCGGTTGGAACCCGAACGTCCACCTGACCTGCCATCAGGGCGGGCGGCCTGAATGGCGGGACGACATCGCGGCGTTCGTGCCGGGGAAGAATCTTCCTGTCGGCATGGCGGTGGCGGGCGCGGCGAACGGCTCCCAGTCGCTCGCGTCTGCCCTCTTGGAGGGAAGCCAAAGGGCCGATCAAGCGGTCGAGGCTCTCGGCTTCCCTCCCTCGCGCCAGAATCCCCCGACAGCGGAAGACGAGGCGGTCGCGGTGTCGGCCTTCTGGCATGTCAGGCAAAGTCGCTCGCGCGCCTGGGTCGATCAGCAGAACGACGTGACCATCAAGGATGTGACGCTCGCCCACAAAGAGGGATTCCGCTCCGTCGAGCATCTGAAGCGCTACACCACCCTTGGCATGGCGACCGATCAGGGCAAGACGGCGAATGTTCTCGGACTTGCCATCATGGCCGAGATCGCCGGCCGGAGCATCCCCGAGACCGGCACTACGATCTTCCGTCCGCCCTACACGCCGGTGGCGATCGGCGCCCTGGCGGGCCGGTCGCGGGGCAAGGATTTTCGTCCCTATCGCCTGACCCCCAGCCACGATTGGGCCAAGGAGCAGGGCGCGGTGTTCGTCGAGACGGGAGCCTGGCTCCGCGCCCAGTGGTTCCCCCGCTCCGGTGAGACGCACTGGCGGCAGAGCGTCGACCGCGAGGTGGAAAAGACGCGAGGCTCGGTCGGAATCTGCGACGTGACCACGCTCGGCAAGGTCGACATCCAGGGTCGGGACGCGGCGGAATTCCTCAACAAGGTCTACGCCAACGGCTTTGCCAAGCTGGCCGTCGGCAGGACCCGCTACGGGATCATGCTGCGCGAGGACGGCATTGTGATGGACGATGGCACCACTGCCCGCCTGTCCGAGACGCATTTCGTGATGACCACGACGACGGCAAACGCGGGCAGCGTATTCCGGCATCTGGAGTTCTGCCGCCAGTGCCTCTGGCCCGGTCTCGACGTTCATCTGATCTCCACCACCGACGGCTGGGCTCAATATGCGGTGGCCGGACCGAACGCCCGCAACCTCATCCGCAAGGTCGTCGATGCGGAGCACGATGTCTCCAACGAGGCCTTCCCGTTCATGGCCTGCGGCGAGCTCACCGTGTGCGGGGGCACGCCGGCGCGGCTGTTCCGCATCTCCTTCTCGGGCGAGCTTGCCTATGAGATCGCGGTACCGACCCGCTATGGCGACGCCATGATCCGCGCGCTGATGGCGGCCGGCGAGGAATTCGACGTGGTTCCCTACGGCACCGAAGCGCTCGGCGTCATGCGCATCGAGAAGGGCCACGCGGCAGGCAACGAACTGACCGGCCAGACCACCGCCCGCGATCTCGGCCTCGGCCGCATGGTTTCCAAGCAGAAGGATTGCATCGGCAACGTCCTGTCCGAGCGGCCTGACCTCAACCGCGAAGACGGCCTCCGCCTGGTCGGATTCCGTCCGGTCGATCGCGCCGAAAGCCTCACGGCCGGCGCGCATTTCCTCCAGCGGGGCAGCGCGGCGACGACGGAGAACGACGAAGGTTGGATGACGTCGGTGACCTATTCGCCGTCGCTCGGCCATTCGATCGGTCTCGGCTTCATCAAGCGAGGCGAGGCGCGCGGGGGCGAGATCGTCCGCGCAATGGATTTCGTGCGCGGCAAGGAGATCGCGGTCGAAATCGTCTCACCGCATTTCATCGACCCTGAAGGAGAGCGGCTCCGTGTCTGACTTCACGCTTACGGCGAAGCCGGCGCTTGGCGGCTACCGGCAGAATTTTGGCGGAATCACGCTCAGTGAACATCCGGATATCGCCATCGTGTCCATCGCCACGCCGCTCGGCGGCGAGACGGCTCTCGTGCAAGCGGTGACCGGCGGCTTTGGCGCAAGTCCGCCCCCGGTCGGGGGGACGACGCTGTCGAGCGATGGCCGGATTCGCTTGCTGGGCATGGCTCCGGGCCAGGTCTTCGCCGTCTTCGAACATGATGGCGCGAATGCCCGCGCGCTTGTCGACGGCAAGCTGGAAGGCGCCGCCTATACCACCGACCAGACCGATGTCTGGGTCGCGCTTCGGATCGATGGACAGCGGACCCGCGCGGCGCTGGAGCGGATCTGTCCGCTCGACCTTCATCCGGGCGCTTTTCCGGAAGGAAGGGTGGCGCGAACGGTGATGGAGCATCTCGGGGTGATCATTCTCCGCGAGGGTCCGGACGCCTTCCTTCTGCTCTCGGCGCGATCCTCGGCGGGGTCGTTTCTTCACGCGGTCGAGACTTCGATCCAGAACGTGATGTGAGCCATCGCGACAACAGCAAACGCAGCGGCGGGCACGGTCTTGAGACCGGGCCAGAGCAAACAAGCGTTGCGCAACAACAATAAAATCGGGCCACGGCCCAAGCACGGAATGGGAGGACAAACAGACCATGGCGTTCAAGACCGACATTGAGATTGCCCGCGAGGCGAAGAAGCTGCCGATCCAGGAGATCGGGGCGAAGCTGGGGATCGGGCTCGAGGATCTGGTGCCTTACGGGC
>NZ_JAYXIH010000024.1:0-65780 GCF_036016755.1 Aurantimonas sp. A3-2-R12
GGCGCATTCACACCCGCTACGATCGTTGCGCCCACACCTTCTTCTCGGCCATCTGCATCGCAGCCGCCGTCATCTTCTGGCTCTGATCAATGAGTCCTGAGCCTAGCATGGCAAACTCTTGCTGATCGCGCGCGCGGCGGAGAAACGCCGGGCCAAGCAAGGCTTCCTCGTCGACATTGCCGATCAGGCGTCCTCCGACGAGATCGGCGCCTTGGTAGATCGCAGCCAGATTGGCTTCGATCCAATTGTTCGCAGGTACGGCGTCGGCGTCGGTCGTCAGCAAGACGCCACTCCCATCCGACGGGCACAGCGCGCGGGCCGTGTCCAATGCGAGCCGCCGCGCCGAGCCGGCATGGGCGTCGACCGGTTCGAATGCGACCGTCACCGCATGAAGTGCAATCCTCTCATGCTTTTCCGCCGCGCGCAGAGCGGCTCCAAGCGAGTCGTCGCGACAATTGTTCAAAATGAGCACGACATCCAGCCGTTCACCGCCACGCCGGAACCAGCTCTGCTTGGCCAAAGCGTGGATCAGCCCCGGAAGCCGCTCCGCCTCATCGCGCGCCGGGACGGCGACCAACGGGCGTAGGTCGAGCGCCGTAGGCTTCGTGCCGAACAACGGAGGACGATGGATGACATTCGTCGTCGCACCCGACGTTGGCGCGCCGGACCCTGCCGGATCGAAGATCGAAGCTACGTCCGGGGAATTTGCGATTTCTGTTTTGCGAAACATCTGATGTGCCGTTGAGGCTGGAACCTCTGCTCAAACAACAAGGCTCGTTTCCCTGTTCCGCGGAGGCTTGAGCCAATTCGTTACCCGGCTTGCGAACGGCACCCAGTGGAACGAGACGCCGGACGGCAAGCGCGTTGCCTCACCCGGTGCTCGGCCGTTAGGCGACCGACGGTCTTCAAGCCTTGTCGAGGAGGCTGCTGACCGTTCCCTTCGCATCGATTTGGCACCAGATTGGAGCCTGTCTGACCTCGTACCCGCCCCGGCGCTTATACGTGATCCGTGTGAATAGAGGCGCCAGATAACCACCATCCTTCAGGCTCTTCATTTGCCCATAGCTCCTGACGGTCACCTCGGTGGAGCCGTATGGCAGGGCGGCTTGCGCGACGGACTTCTTGCAGGCCCCGAGGACGCGGCGAGGCGTACCGGCGATTTGCTGGATGGAAGCCGACGAGGCCTCATCGCGGGTGAGCAAAGCGGCCTCTCCACCACTTGTTGGGCGAAGATACCGAGGCAAAACGATCGTGGGGTCAGCACCGGTCGCCTGCGGGCCGGACGAGGCGGCGTTTTCCGCCGCGGCTCCGGAAGCGCCGCTCGTTCCAGAGCTGCCAGCCGATACGCCGGCAGATGCGTCACCGCCACCGGCCGAAACCCCTGCGGACGTACCGCCAGCCGACGCGCCAGCAGAGACGGCACCGCTGCTCCCCGCGCTCACTCCAACTCCGGCACCGCTCGCCGAAACGCCTCCGCCATCGCCGCCTATCGACGCGCCAGCCGACACCCCGCCTGCCGAGACCCCGGCGGACGCACCGCCCGACGGGCCGCCGCTGGCACTCACGCCGCCCGCGCCGACGTCGATCGCTCTAGCGGTGGCGGGAAACAAAAGGATGGCAGCGGCAGCAAGAACGATACCGGGTCTCGTCATTGGAAAGCTCCATGATGTCATTGTTCAGTTCGCCGGCGGTCGCGTCGGCAGCAGCGAATCGGGAAGTTTGGGCACCGGCGGCACCGCTGCTTGCGGCTGGGCTTTTTTCCGCCGAGCGGCGGGCTCAGCAACAGCGGGCGCGACGGAGCCGGTATTGCTGGCCTGTCGGGCCTGGGCCGTCACCTCGCGAGGCCGATCGGCTGGACTGGCCGGGCCTTTGACCCTCCGGGCCGGTGGGGCGACCTTCGCCGGCGCGGCGGAGCGACCCGAATCCGGCGATGTTACGGCTGCACTGGAGGCGTTCCACTCTGGCCGCCCTGTGGGAACAGGCACCGCGGTTCCCGGCGTCAGCGTCGGGGCGTCGGCGAGCGGGGAAATCGCACCAGAGGGAAGCCCCTCCTGCGGCGCGAAAGCCGCGACGTAATCTGCAATCGGAGCATTCGGTCCGTCCAGCGCGCCCAGAGGTTCGCGAAGGATGTAGGTGAATGGCAATCTGGGGTCGGAAGCGGCGTACCGTGCCGCAGGCACAGGAGCAGGACTGCGCTCGCTCTCCGCCTGTGGCTTGGAAAGAACTATACGCAGACTGAAGATCGGAGAATCCGCAACATCGACTGCGACCAGTCCCCGCTCGACATGGGGGCGTGATGCGGAGACGGCGAATGCCTGCGCGATGCGTCGATCGACAGGACTCACGGCGACCGGGCGCGCTCCTGGCTGCTCGGCAGCCTCCAAAAGAGCGACAACGGCTTTCGGCGAATCCTGGGACGCGGACAAACGTGCTTGTTGCGCGGCTCCTGACTGGGCCAGAACGACCGCGCAAGTCGCAATCGATGCCCGCAGGATGAGACGCGAAACAGGGGAAAGTCCGCACAACGCACCGCGCCGCCGGCCCGCATGGACGAAATGGTTCAGGCGATCTACCGGAACGACTGTGATAGCCCTTCCCTGACATTTGGTGATCGGCATCACAGCTTCAACAACACGCCATTTCTCCAAGTTCATCACTGCAAACGGGCAGAATTCTTTTGCGTTCCGCCCTGCGGCAATGAATCTTTCGCGCACCCTCCTTTGACGTATAGAATCAAATTGAAATGAATGACTCGAGCGCGAATCATGTTTCACTAAAGTTTTATTAAAATATAATGAGAATGACTCGGATCGCCCGCATATACACTTCAACGCCAAAACAGATGTCGACGGGAGACTCTACGGCGCCGTCCCAGGCTTTGCTCGAAATTGGCACTCGCCCTCCTCCCCCACACGCCTATCCGGATATCTCGACGCCACCGGCTGCAGGAGGGAGAAGAAGGCTTGACTTCGTGCGGTAGCGCCGAAAGTTGAGCCCTGAAATACTGAAGCCGGCGACGCGACGACGAACAGATCGGCGCGGCCATCAATCGACGGGGCAGACGCAATGACCGAGGCGCGGCAGACGACGATCGACCCAGGCGAAGTGGAGCGCTTCTCGCGCCTCGCCCAGGAATGGTGGAATCCGGCCGGCAAGTTCAAGCCGCTGCACAAGTTCAACCCGGTGCGGCTGGAATATATTCGCGAACAGCTGGCGATGAATTTCGACTGCGACGTGCGAAGCGGACGCCCCTTCGAGGGTCTCGCGGTGCTCGACATCGGCTGCGGCGGCGGCCTGATCTGCGAGCCGATGGCAAGGCTCGGCGCCAGTGTCGTCGGCGCGGACGCATCGGAAACCAATATCGAGGTGGCAAAGATCCACGCCGCCGAGAGCGGCCTCGCCATCGACTATCGCGCGACGACCGCCGAGGCGATCGCGGCGGGAGGCGAGCGTTTCGACGTCGTTCTGGCCCTCGAAGTCGTCGAACACGTCGCCGACGTCGAGCTGTTCCTGACTTCTTGCGCTCAGATGGTGAAGCCGGGGGGCCTGTTGTTCGTGGCGACGATCAACCGGACGCCCAAGGCGCTCGGCTTCGCGATCGTCGGCGCCGAATATGTGCTCGGCTGGCTGCCGAAGGGTACCCATCAATACGCCAAGCTGGTGCGGCCGGAGGAAATCGCGGCACCGGTCGAGCGGGCCGGGCTCTCGATGATCGATGAGGCGGGCGTCGTCTACCATCCGCTGGCTGACGCATGGCGCCGCTCCCGCGATCTCGACGTCAATTACATGGTGCTGGCGCGGCGCCCGGACGCCTAAGCCTCTGAGGAAAAACGGTGGATAATCAGCGACCGTCGCGACAAGCAAGCTGCGCGCAAGCTTCCGGTTGCATTGTTCTGTTGCGGGCGCGCTTTGCGTGCACAACCACAGACATGAAATCTGACGGGAACCGGCACGTGTAGAGTAGCGAACTTTGGAGGGCGAGATGGTCGCGGCACAAACAGACAACATACCCAATGAGGCGAGTTGTCCGATCCATCTGGAGATTCTCGCTCTGCTGCTACGCTCGGACAGCCGGACCAAACAGGCCCTGATCCAGGAAATCCCGGGTTCATCGCGGGCAAGATTGGCCTTTTTCTGCTATAATCGCGTCCATCTTCGCTCACTGGCGTTTCAGGTCGCCGCGCTGTGCGAACTCCGCGATCTCAGACTGATCGCGGGCACCAAGGGCGATCTCCTCTATAGCCAGGCGACGGAAGTCGGTCTGTTCGACGACAGCGACCCCGCGTCGCGTCGCAAGGGCGTGACCCTCGCCCGCACGGCGCGCGGCTGACGGCGCAGGCACGACAGCGTCAATTCTTGTCCTCGGGAAGCCCCGGCAGCGGAAAGGCGGCGATGCCTTCCTCGCTCAAGCCCTTGACCTCCCGCGCCGAGGCCTCGCCATAGATCTGGCGATGCTCGCTCTCGCCGTAGTGGATGCGCCGCGCTTCCTCGGCGAATTTCGGCCCGACATAATCCGACTTCGCCCGTAATTCGCGCGCCATCGCCTGAAGCTTGGCGATCGCTTTCGCCGCCTCGGCGTTGGCGAATTCCCCGACCGGCTGGGACGGCTCCCCGGCGACGGCGCCCGGAGCCTTCGTCTTTGCGCTGGCGGCAACCGCGGGCTTCATCAACGCCTTCGAGACGTCGGACGCCCCACAGATCGGACATTCGAGCAAGCCGGCGGAGGCCTGCCGCTCGAAATCCTCGCCGGACCTGAACCAGCCGTCGAACGCATGGGCCGCGGGACGGCAGCGGAGCGCGAAGCTGATCACTCTGCCGCCTCGAGCGAGCCGGTCACGCGGATTTGCGCTGTCTCATCGCCGACGACGAAGGCGCGCGCGTTTTGCAAATTGGGAATTTTCGCCCGCGCCGCTGCGACCTCGGCTGTGTCGATCGTCGCGATCGCGATCCCCGGCTCGGCACCGGCAACCTCGGCGACCACCCGGCCCCACGGATCGACGATCAGCGAATGGCCAAAGGTCTCGCGTCCGTCGTCATGCCGTCCGCCCTGCGCCGCCGCCACCACATAGGCGCCGTTCTCGATCGCGCGGGCGCGCAAAAGGACGTGCCAATGGGCTTCGCCGGTCTGGCGGGTGAAGGCGGCCGGCGCCGTCAGGATTTCGGCACCGGCCAGCGCCTCTTCACGAAACAGATGCGCAAACCGCATGTCGTAGCAGATCGCGAAGCCGAGCCGCGCACCGCCATCGGGAAAGCTGAGATCAGCCAGTGCCGCGCGCGTTCCAGGTCGGTAGGTGCTCGATTCGCGCCAACTCTCGCCATTGTCGAGATCGACGTCGAACATATGGATCTTGTCGTAGGTGGTGACGCGGCTGCCATCGGGCGCGAACAGGAAAGCCCGGTTGGCCACCTTGCCATCGCCAGCCGCGATGGCTGTTGAGCCGACATGCAGATAGATCGAATGCTCCTTGGCGAGTCGGCCGGCCGTGGCGACCAGGAGGTCGTCGTCCTCGGAGCGAAGTCGGTTCATCAGCTCGGCGCGGTCGCGATGGACCATGCCGGTCATTTCCGGTGACTGCAGATAGGACGCGCCCTCGGCCACGGCTTCGCGGACCAGGCCTTCGAGGGCCTCGGCATTGGCCTGCGGCTCAAGCCCTGAGCGCATCTGCAGGACGGCGGCGCGAAAAACGGTCATGACAAGGCTCCAACGGTCAGCGACATCGTGTCACGCCGTAAGCAGGGCGTCGAGTTTGCCGGCGCGCTCGAGTGCGTAGAGATCGTCACAGCCACCGACATGGGTTTCGCCGATGAAGATCTGGGGGAAGGTCGCGCCCCCCTTCGCCCGCTGGTACATTTCCTGACGCAGTTGCGGAGAGGAACTGGCGTCCTTTTCCTCGTAGGCTACGCCCTTCTGGTCGAGAAGCTGCTTGGCGTGGCTGCAAAAGCCGCAGAACTGACGGGTATAGATGGTGACGTCCGGCATTGGATCACATTCCTGGTTATGAGCCCGAAAGCATATGGCTTCACTCCATGCCGGCCGCAACCCTTGCGAAAGTCAGAACATCGACATCCCTCGCGCCCGCCCGCTTCAACGCCCGTGTCGCGCTCGCTGCGGTTGCACCCGTCGTATAGACGTCGTCGACGAGGAGGACGCGCCGCCCCTCGATCTCGACGCGGCGCGTGTCGATGACGCGAAAAGCACCGCGAACATTGTCCCGCCGTTGGCGGGATCCGAGCCCGACCTGGCTGCGGGTCGGCTTCACCCGCCTCAGCGCCAGTGGGGCGAAGGCGATGTCGGCGTTGCGGGCGAGCAGCCGGGCAATTTCGGCGGATTGGTTGAACCGGCGCCGCCACAGCCGGCCGGCATGCAGCGGAACCGGGACCACGACATCGGCGTCGCCGAGAAGCTCCGCGCCCGAACGGGCCATCCATCCGGCCATCAGCGGCACCAGATCGGTGCGATCCCCGTATTTCAGCGCCGTGACCAGGCGCGCGGAAAGATCCTGGTAGATCACCGCGGCCCGCAGCCGGGCGAAGGGCGGCGGATCAGCGATGGCCTCCGCCGACAGGAACCCCTCGCCGAGATCATAGGCGAAGGGCAGCCCCAGAACCTCGCAATAGGGCCGCTCGATGAAGCGCAGCTTCGCCCAGCAGGCCGGACAAACGGTGTCCACTCCTGTGACGGCCGCCTGACATCCCGGACAGACCGGTGGAAACAGCAATTGGCCGATCGCGTTGCCGACCGCTCCGGTGCCGCGCTTGAATGGGCTCATTGCCTCGTCCTGCCCTCCAGCCCGGGTGCCCCCGGTTGACTACGTCGACCGGTCGGGTCACCTCGACGACAGGGATGGCCCCCGTCCCCTTGACGATACGCCACCCGCCGTCAGCTACAAGCGCTGTCGCGGTCACCTTCGACAGAGCGCTGAGGGATCATGCCGGATATTTTGGATCACCAGGTTTTCGATCGGGCTTTGCTCGACCGTCGGCGGCAGCGCTGGCTTGACGCGGAGCCGCCGAAGGGCGCCGGCTTTTTGCTGCGGGCGATCGCCGACGAACTTGGCGACCGGCTGTCGCTAGTCGAACGGCGTTTTGCGGTCGCCGTCGACCTGGGCGGCCACACCGGCGAAATGGCGGCGCGGCTTCGCGCCGGCGGCCAGGCCGACCGGGTCGTGCGGATCGAACGGCTGGCGGCACTGCTGGAGGGAGAAGAATTCGCCTGCGTCGGCGACGAGGAGGCCCTGCCGCTCGCCGACGACAGCGTCGATCTCGTCGTTTCCACGCTGTCGCTGCATCTGACCAACGACACGCCGGGCACGCTCGTCCAGATCCGGCGGGCGCTCCGGCCGGACGGTCTCTTCCTTTGCGGCTTTCTCGGCGGAGAGACCTTGTCGGAGCTTCGGACCGCCCTTCTCGCAGCCGAAGCCGAGATCACCGGCGGTGTCTCGCCGAGGGTCGCGCCATTTACCGATGTGCGCGATGCCGGCGGCCTGCTTCAACGGGCCGGTTTCGCGCTGCCGGTGGCCGATCAGGATCGGCTGACGGTGCGTTACGACACGCTGTTCGATCTGATGGCGGATTTGCGGGCAATGGGCATGGCCAACATGCTGGTCGAGCGGTCCCGTCGTCCGGCCTCGCGGCGATTGTTCCTGCGGGCGGCGGAGATCTACGCCGAGCGCTTCGCCGATCCCGACGGACGCATTCGCGCCACGTTCGACATCGTCTACCTGTCCGGCTGGCGGCCGCACGACAGCCAGCAAAAGCCCCTGCGGCCAGGCAGTGCCCGGACAAGCCTCGCCGCGGCGCTCAAGGACAAGTCGGACGATCTGACCTGAGGGCCAGACCAATCGCTTCCGACCGGCCCCCGCCGCATTCGGTATGACTATCGATTACCAAGGGTGCGCGCGGCCTGACGGTCAGAACGCCGCCAAAACACCGCCGAACATGGAAACGACCGACGTGCCGATCCCGGTGGCTGCCACGACGATCGCAATCGAAATCAGCCCGGCGATCATCACGTATTCGATGGCGGTTGCCCCGCTGACGTCATGGAGAAGCTTCTTCGCCGCTTTGCGCGCGCGTCCTGGCTGACGAGGCGACCGTGGCCAGTTCAGCACGCGCCGGTACTCCCGCCATCCGAGAAGATCACGCAGGGCCGCGCGCCTGACCGTTGCAGCACGCTCCGCCGCACGGTGTACCGGTTCGACGACCCGATGGAACCCGTTGCCATCCTGTCGATCTGGGCGGTTGACGCGACGTAGTCGGCCCCCCGTTTGGCGGCCGGCGCGACAATGAGGGCCAATGCCAGCGCGATCGATCCGAACAGCAGCGTCGCCCGGAACAGTCCGGTTCGAAGTTCCGTGATGGAGTCGGGCGCGCGGCGTCCGCCGCCCAGTTCGTCATCAGCCTCGAAATCGCGCATCGTTTCCTCACAAAGCTGGTAAGCTTCGTGGATCAATATGCGTGCTTACAATGAAAAAGCTCTTAAGCAACTCAGTGCGTTTTCACGGCTGTGTAACGATTTTTCCCGCCCGCCCTCAGAGCAGATCGATCAGATGGGGGATCAACGGCTCGTCGGCGGGCGGCATCGGGTAGTCGCGAAGCTGCGTCGCGCGGACCCATTTCAGCCGCTGCCCCTCACGCGGGACCGGGATGCCCTCGTAACGGCGGCAGATGTAAAGCGGCATGAGGAGATGGAAGTCGTCGTAGGAATGACTGGCGAAGGTCAGTGGCGCCAGACAGGCCGCCTTCGTCACGATGCCCAGCTCCTCGTGCAATTCGCGGATCAGCGTCGCCTCCGGCGTCTCGCCGGGCTCGACCTTGCCGCCGGGAAATTCCCACAAGCCGGCGAGCGGCTTGCCGGCTGGACGCTCGGCGATGAGCAGGCGCCCGTCGGCATCGATCAGCGCGCAGGCGACGACGAGGAGCAGGCGACGTTCTGCCGACATCATCGCGTTCCGCCCGGCGGCGCGCGATAGACGTAGCGATAGGCTTCCGAAAAGCCGAGCGAACGATAAAGTGACAGACCCGCCGCGTTGGCGGCCTCGACCTGCACCCAGCCCGTCCTGGAGCCCTTGTGGACCGTGTAGCGCAGCGCCGTTGCGACGAGGTCGCGACCAATTCCCTTCTGGCGTTCGCGACGATGGACAGCCACGTCGAGAAGGCCGGCGAGATCGTTGTCGTGGATCGCGAGCGCCACCGCGATCGGCGCTCCTGCCTCGTTCTCGCGAACGAACAAGCCCGTCGGCGGTCGGATCGCCTCCAGTATATCCGTCAGCCCCGTACGCAGGGTCGACGCGCGTTCGTGGACTTGAAGGCTGGCCTCGACATAACGCGCCGTGTCGCGGATCGGAATCCGTTCGATCGAGGCGCTGAGATCGAGTTGGGTCAGGTCCGCCGTCATGACGATCGACTCGTCGAAGCGCTCCCATCCCTCAGCGTCGAGATAATTGACGAGTTCGGGGGGCGCCAACGGCGACTGCCGGACGATGATCGCGCGGCCGAATTGCGTGAACGACTCGCGGGCACGCGCGACGCGCTGCGCGATGTCGGAATTGTCGGATGGATCGAGCGGATTGACGGAATTCAGGCGTTTGGCGGGAAACGAGGCGGTCAGGCGCACCGCCCAGGTGCCGTCGAACGCGGTCGAAGACGCCGGCCACGCCCGGAAACCGGCCGCCTCGAGCCGCCGAACGACGGCGAGCTGGCGCATCGTCTCAGCTTCGGTAATCGCCATTGATCGCGACATAGTCCTTGGTCAGATCGCAGCTATAGACCGTCCAACGTCCGGTTCCGAGGCCGAGTTCGACCCGGATCGGGATTTCGGCCCCGCGCATCACGGCCGAGGCTTCGGCTTCGGAATAGTCGGGATCGCGCGCGCCGCCCTCGGCGACACGAACGCCGCCGAAATGGATGGTCAGCCGGTCCCGGTCGGCCTCTTCGCCGGCCTTGCCGACGGCCATGACGACGCGGCCCCAATTGGCGTCCTCGCCGGCTACGGCCGTCTTGACCAGAGGTGAATTGGCGATCGACAGCGCGATGCGCTTGGCGGCCGCGTCGCTGGTCGCGCCATCGACGGTGACCTGAATCTCCTTGCGTGCGCCCTCCCCGTCGCGCGCGACCTGGCGCGCGAGATCGAGCATGAGATCGCCGAGCGCTTGGCGGAAGCCGGCGACGCGGTCGTCGTCGGCATCGGAGATTTCCGGGCAGCCGCGCCGCGCGGCGGCGCCCGTCGCGAAAAGAAGTAGCGTGTCGGAGGTCGAGGTATCGCTATCGACCGTCACCGAATTGAAGCTCGGAGCCACGGCCTCCGTCAGCATCGCCTGCAACGCCGGCGACGCGATCGCCGCGTCGGTTGCGACGAAGGACAGCATCGTCGCCATGTCCGGCGCGATCATGCCGGCGCCCTTGGCGATGCCGTTGATCGTCACGACGGTCCCCTCGATCGTCACCTGCCGCGTGGCCAACTTGGGGTAGGTGTCGGTGGTCATGATCGCGTCAGCGGCCTCGCGCCACCCGTTGCCGGCGGCCTGTTCCGCCAGTCCGGCGAGGAGGCCGGTGAACTTGCCGGCATCGAGCGGCTCGCCGATGACCCCGGTCGAGGCGAGAAAGATGTCCTGCGGCGATGCATCGACCGCCGCCGCGGCGGCGGCGGCGGTCATCTCCGTCGCCTCGCGCCCCTTCTTGCCGGTGAAGGCGTTGGCATTGCCGGAGTTGACGACCAGCGCCCGGGCAACGCCGCCGCGAAGGCTCTCACGGCTAAAATCCACCGGCGCAGACGGGCATTTCGATGTGGTGAAGACACCGGCGACCGCGGCCGGTCCATCGAACGTCATCAGGAGGACGTCGGTGCGTCCGGCATATTTGATGCCGGCGGCGGCCGTCGCGATCCGCAGCCCCTCGATCGGAGGCAGGACCGCGAAGGCGGTAGGGGCAAGCGGCGAGACGGTCGTCGTCATATCGTCACCGGAACAAGTCGGTTGCAAAAGGGAAAGAACGGCGTTCGGCGGCGCGATAAACCAGCCGCATCACGGTCGTCGGCCAATACCGGTGCGGACGGGCCGAAGCCGAGGCCATTCGCCGATCCAGGCGCGTTCGAAACCGGCAAACCGGGCGGACGGCTCTCGGCCAAGGACCGCTATTTCGCGGCCGGTTCTGTGGCAGGCGCGGCGCCGGGCTCCATGCTCTTCTCGAT
Source organism: Aurantimonas sp. A3-2-R12 (assembly GCF_036016755.1). Taxonomy (NCBI): domain Bacteria; kingdom Pseudomonadati; phylum Pseudomonadota; class Alphaproteobacteria; order Hyphomicrobiales; family Aurantimonadaceae; genus Aurantimonas; species Aurantimonas sp. A3-2-R12. The sequence goes on from NZ_JAYXIH010000024.1 coordinate 11,189, forward strand.
CGCCTCGACCTGCTTTTTCATCTCAGGGTCGACATATTCGACCGAAAGCGCCGCACGGGCATCGCGCACCAGTTTCATGTATTTCTCGCGCAGGACCACTTGCCGCACCTGATCCTTGATCTGCTCGAAGCTCGGCTTTTGCGCTTCGCGCTTTTCCTCGACCTTGATCACATGCCAGCCGAACTGGGTCTCCACCGGTTCCTTGGTGTAGGTACCCGGCTCCATTGCGAACGCCGCTTTCTCGAAGGCCGGCACCATCTGGCCGGCGCCGAAGAACCCGAGGTCGCCGCCTTCGGGGCCGGACGGGCCGGTGGATTTCTCCTTGGCCACCGCCTCGAAATCCCCGCCCTCGTCGAGCTGCTTGATCACCGCCTCGGCCTCTTCCTTGGTCTTCACCAGAATATGACGGGCGTGGACTTCTTGCTTGGCTTCGACCGTGGCGATTTCCTTGTCGTAGCGCGCCTTGAGCTCCTCGTCGGTCACTGCCGCCACGCCGTTCTTGGCGAAATAGGCGTTGTGAAGCGCGCGTTCGCGCTGGAAGGCGATCTCGGTGGCGACATCCGGCTCGTCCTGGAGCTTGGCCTTCTCCGCCTCCTGGGCGAGGGCCTTGATGTCGATCAGGGCGGACAGCAACGCCAGCTTGCGCTGCTCCGGCGGCATCTGGGCGAACTGCTGGCCAATCGCACCGGCGGCGGCCATGAGGTCGCGCTCGGTGATCTCCTTGTCGCCCACCTTGGCGACGACGTCGGATTCGGCAGCGAAAGCCGGCGTGGCGAAGGTCATGAGAGCAACAGCACTTGCTGCGAGCGTCAGTCTGAGATCGAAAGTCATGGCAAAGACCGTCCTTTGCGGTTCGGTGGGAAATGGGCCCGGATACCAAGCCGCGAGATGGGTTGCAGAGCGGCCTCGTGCGAGCTCTCGGCGCGGCGTGGCGGCCTTTGGCGGCGCGCCGTTGACATCGGTTTGGCCCCCTCTTATCTCTCGCGCGTTCTGAAAGTCCAGCCGCCTTCCGCGAAGTTTGAGGGCTTCCGACATTCCGGCGACTGCCCGGAATCAGCGGCAGCCGGCCGGCAGGCCGGTCGGGGCAGCGGCGACTCACATACTTGGAAGGACCGGTTCATGGTCAATTTTGGCGGGCTCGCCCGTAAGTTGCTGGGTTCGGCAAATGAGAGGGTCGTCAGACGCTTCCAGCCGAAGATCCCGCCCATCGCGGCCTTCGAAGAGGAGTTTTCCCGCCTCACCGACGACGAGCTTCGAGCCAAGACCGAGGCGTTTCGCGCTGAGATCGCCGAGGGAAAGACGATCGACGACCTTCTGGCGCCGGCCTTCGCGATCGTGCGCGAAGGCGCCAAGCGGGCGCTCGGCATGCGCCATTTCGACGTCCAGATGATCGGCGGCATGGTGCTGAACTCAGGCGCGATCGCCGAGATGAAGACCGGCGAGGGCAAGACCCTCGTCGCGACCCTCGCGGTCTATCTGAACGCCCTCGAAGGCAAGGGCGTCCACGTCGTCACCGTCAACGACTACCTGGCTTCCCGCGATGCCGAATGGATGGGCCGGCTCTACCGCTTCCTCGGACTCACCGTGGGCACCATCGTGCACGGCCTTTCGGACGAACAGCGCCGGGCGGCCTATGCCTGCGACGTGACCTACGCCACCAACAACGAGCTTGGCTTCGACTATCTGCGCGACAACATGAAGTTTGAGCGCGGCCAGATGGTCCAGCGCGGCCACCACTTCGCCATTGTCGACGAGGTCGACTCGATCCTGATCGACGAGGCGCGCACGCCGCTGATCATCTCCGGACCGCTCGACGACCGCTCCGAGCTTTACAAGACCATCGACGCCTTCATCCCGCAGCTCGACAAGAGCGATTACGAACTCGACGAGAAGCAGCGCACGGCGACCTTCACCGAGGAGGGCAACGAGAAGCTGGAACGGCTTCTGGAAGCCGCCGGCCACCTTGTCGGCGACTCGCTCTACGACATCGAGAACGTCGCGATCGTCCATCACGTCAACAACGCGTTGAAGGCCCACGCGCTCTTCCAGCGCGACAAGGATTACATCGTCCGCAACGACGAGATTGTCATCATCGACGAGTTCACCGGCCGCATGATGCCGGGCCGGCGCTATTCGGAAGGCCTGCATCAGGCGCTCGAGGCCAAGGAAGGCGTCACCGTTCAGCCGGAGAACCAGACGCTCGCCTCGATCACCTTCCAGAACTATTTCCGGATGTACAAGAAGCTGGCCGGCATGACCGGCACGGCCCAGACGGAAGCCTCCGAGTTCGGCGATATCTACGGCCTCGACGTGATCGAGATCCCCACCAACCTGCCGATCCTGCGCCTCGACGAGGACGACGAGGTGTACCGGACCTTCGAGGAGAAGTTCCGGGCGATCAGCCGGGAAATCCAGGATGCCGCGTCGCGCGGCCAGCCGACTCTGGTCGGCACGACCTCGATCGAAAAATCCGAGCTGCTCGCCGAACGGCTGCGCGAGGACGGCCTGAAGGATTTCCAGGTCCTCAACGCCCGCTATCACGAGCAGGAAGCTTACATCGTCGCCCAGGCGGGCGTACCCGGCGCAGTGACCATCGCTACCAACATGGCCGGCCGCGGCACCGACATCCAGCTTGGCGGCAATGCCGACATGCGGATCGAGCGGGAACTCGCCGACATGCCGGACGGGCCGGAGCGCAAGACCAAGGAAGATGCGATCCGGGCGGACATCAAGCGCCTGAAGGACGAGGCGATCGCGGCTGGCGGTCTTTACGTGTTGGCGACCGAGCGCCACGAAAGCCGGCGGATCGACAATCAGCTGCGCGGCCGCTCCGGACGCCAGGGCGATCCCGGCCGCTCGAAGTTCTATTTGTCGCTGCAGGACGATCTCATGCGCATCTTCGGGTCCGAGCGAATGGACTCGATGCTGACCAAGCTTGGCCTGAAGGAGGACGAGGCGATCGTCCATCCCTGGATCAACAAGGCGCTTGAGAAGGCGCAGAAGAAGGTCGAGGCGCGCAATTTCGACATTCGCAAGAACTTGTTGAAATACGACGACGTGATGAACGACCAGCGCCGCGTCATCTTCGAGCAGCGCATCGAATTGATGGACGCCGAGGAGCTCGACGAAACGATCTCCGACATGCGCCACGAAACCATTGAGGCAATCGTCGCGCGTCATATTCCCGAACGGGCTTATCCCGAGCAGTGGTCGATCGCGGAATTGAAGGCGGACACCCTGGAGCTTCTCAACCTCGACCTGCCGATCGTCGAATGGGCGGCCGAGGAAGGGATCGCCGAGGACGACATCCGCGAGCGCATCCGCGAGGCCGCCGATGCCGCTGCCCTCGACAAGGCGAAGCGTTTCGGCCCCGAGGTGATGATCTACGTTCAGCGCAATGTCGTGCTGCAGACGCTGGATGCGCTCTGGCGGGAGCATCTGGTCAATCTCGACCATCTGCGTTCGGTCGTCGGCTTCCGCGGCTACGCCCAGCGCGACCCGCTGATCGAGTACAAGTCGGAATCCTTCGAATTGTTCGAGGCGATGCTCGGCAATCTGCGCGAGCGGACGACGAAGCAGTTGGCTAGCGTCGAGATCGTGCGCCCGGAAGAGCAGGAAGCGCCGCCGCTACCGCGGATGGAAGCTCATCACTTCGACGCATCGACCGGCGTCGACGAGGTCGGAGACGGCAGCAAGCGGCTCACCGCGAACTTCACCCCGACCGAGGCCGACGGCCTTCGCCGCGATCCGGACAACAAGTACAGCTGGGGTCAGGTCGGCCGCAACGAGCCGTGTCCCTGCGGGTCGGGCAAGAAGTTCAAACACTGCCACGGCGCCCTGGTCTGAGAACGGCCCGACCACGCGTAGAACCAAATCCAAAAAACGGCCGCCGGAGCAAAGCTTCGGCGACCGTTTTGTTGAGAGCATCGGACCAAAAAGTGGAATCCGATTTTGGATAATTCCGATGCTCAATCAAAGTGCTAGACGCGAGGCCGAGGGCCGATCCGCAAATCCGTCTACTTCGAGAAGCCCGAGAAGATCGAGCCGCCCGAGGACGACCGGCCGATGCGGTTGCCCTCCCGGTCGTAGCCCTCGCGGCGATGCTGCTCCTCGGCATAGGCTCCGGCGCTGATCGGCTGGCCCGTACGATAGCTGAAATTGGCGGTTTCCGCGAACTCGCTCGGCGTCATCGACGCCGCAATCGTCTGCTCCTTGGTCTCGTCGGCGGTCACTTTGGCCGCCACTTCCGGAGCCAGGTCAAAGTCCGGACATGCCCCGGTCGGGGAAAGGCCGGCGACGGTCTCGGCGCTTTGGTCGAAGACGTACCGCCGATCGCAGACGCCGACATTCGGCTGGCGGCGAGTGATCTCGAAATGATCCGAGCCCTTCTTCAGCATCTTCCAGAATTCGTAGTGCTGGGAATTGCGATGCCGCGCCATGTTCTTCGGCGTCATGCGGAACGGATAGGCTTGGATCTGGAACGCCCGCTGGCCACCCTGGAAGGATTCGCGGGCCAGCGCGAAGATTTCGGTGATCTGCCCGTTGTCCATGGCGTAGCAGCCGGCGGAATTGCACGAGCCGTGGATCATCAGGAAGGTGCCGGTGCGTCCGTTGGCCCGGTCATAGGCGTTCGGAAAGCCCATATTGACGGACAGATAATAGTTCGAGTTCGGGTTCATCTGCGCCGGCGTGACGGTGTAAAAACCTTCCGGCGCCTGCCGGTCGCCCTCCTGGAACTTCGGCCCGAGCTTCCCGGACCAAGCGCAGATCGGGTAGGTCTTGAGCAGCGCATAGGTCCCGTCAGTCTTCTGCTTCCAGACTTCGAGCTCGGATTCTTCCTTGAACAGCCGCACGAGGATCGGCGACTTGACACCCATCCCGTTGGCATTGATCGCCTGAACGAGCGCGGCTGGCAGCGGCGCGTTCGCCGGCAGGAGATCGCTGTATTGGCAGGCGGAAAGCGTGAAGAGCCCCAGCGCGAGCGCGGCAGCCGTCACGAGGCGTCGGACGAACATCCCCTCAATTCCCCATCGCATACGAGGATCGCCCGGCGATCCTCGTCCCCACTCAGATCGCGGCCACAGAGGAGCCGCTCGATCTCTTGCGATGGCGAACCCCGGCGACGCCGGCTGAGCCCATCGCACGCTTGATCCATCCGTACCGCGATCAGGGTGACAGAACCGTAAACCACGCGTCTTGATAGATCAGTCAAGACTTATTGTATTAAGCCACGACCATGGCCGCAATTTGGCAAATGCCGAAGGGTAAGGAAACCGGCGATCGCGGCAAAACCGCAACAGACATCAAAGATTCCGCCCGATCGCCAGGAATTTCTCCCGACGCTGGCGCCGCAGGGCCTCGCCGTCCAGGCTCGCCAATTCGGCAAAGGCGGCCCGCACGTTATCCGCCGCATTGTCGATCCCTTCCTCCGGCGAGCGATGAATGCCCCCGACGGGTTCCTCGACGATGGCGTCGATGACGCCGAAGCCCATCAGATCCTGCGCGGTGATCTTCATCGCCTGAGCGACGTCGCGCGCCCGCGTCGCGTCGCGCCAGAGGATCGAGGCGCCGGCCTCCGGCGAAATGACGGAATAGATCGCGTGCTCGAGCATGAGCACACGATTGGCCGTGGCGATGGCGATGGCCCCGCCGGAGCCGCCCTCACCGATCACCAGCGAGACCATCGGGACCTTGAGATTGAGGCAGGCCTCCGTCGACCGAGCGATGGCCTCGGCCTGGCCGCGCTCCTCGGCGCCGATACCGGGATAGGCGCCCGCCGTGTCGACGAGGGTGAGTACGGGGATGGCGAAGCGTTCGGCGAGTTCCATGATGCGGACGGCCTTGCGGTAGCCCTCGGGCCGGGCCATGCCGAAATTATGCTTGAGGCGGGCTTGCGTGTCCGAGCCCTTTTCCTGGCCGATGACCGCGATCGGCTGGCCGTCGAGGCGGCCGAATCCGCTGATGATCGCGTAATCCTCGGCGTAGAAGCGGTCGCCGGCCAGCGGCACGAAATCGGTGATCAGTCGGTTGATATAGTCCAGGCAATGCGGCCGGTCGGGATGCCGCGCCACCTGGGTCTTCTGCCACGGAGTCAGCTTGCGGTAGAGGTCGGCCAAGGCATCGCGCGAACGCTTTTCGAGCCGCTGGATCTCGTCGGTGACGTCGACGGCGTCCTTGCCCCCCTCGATCTTCTTCAATTCGATGATCTGGCCTTCCAGATCCGCGACCGGTTTTTCGAAATCGAGATAATTGTGCATCGGTTACGCGGCGTCGGCCGTCCTTTGGATGTGGCGACCGGCAGGGCGGCCGGTGAGCCGCGAGGCAAAATCGGCGGCGGTCCGTTCGGCCACCCTCCGACGCCATCGGCTGAAGGTCTTCATGCGCGGCGGAAACTGGCTACGCGCCGCCACCTTGTCAAGGAATCCCGCGCGCCGCATCAATCGCCGCTCAGCGCCGACAGCGGATGATGATCGGTTACGAGGCGGATCAAGCGTTCTTCCAGAACATGAGTGTAGATCTGCGTCGTTGAAATATCGGCATGACCGAGAAGTTCCTGTACCGCCCGCAGATCGGCGCCGTTCTGCAGAAGATGGCTGGCGAAGGCATGGCGCAAGACGTGCGGCGACATCCGCGCGGCGGGAATGCCGGCACGAACCGCGAGCGCTTTGAGGTCGCGCGCGAAGGCTTGCCGGGTCAGGTGTCCGCTTTCCGAGAGCGCCGGAAAGAGCCATTGCCCGTCGTCGGCGATGCCCGCCGCCCGCATCGCCTCGGCAAATCGCGCCAAGGCTTCCCGGGCGGCCTCGCCGATCGGCACCATCCGCTCCTTGTCGCCCTTGCCGCGCACGACGATCATCCGGTTTTTCGCCCGAAGCACCGACAGCGGCAGGCTGACGAGTTCGGAGACCCTCAGCCCGGTGGCATAGAGAAGCTCGACCAGCGCGCACATCCGTGCCGCCCGTGCGCGGCGGCGCGGCGAAGCCTCCGGGTCTCGCGCCTCCTCGTCGGCCCGGCCGATCAGCCGGTCGACCTCGTCCTCGCTCATGATCTTCGGCAGCGGCCGTTTTTTCCGCGCGCCCTCGATCGGCCCAGTGGGATCGTCGCCACGGCGGCCTTCGGCATAGAGAAAGCGGTAGAACTGGCGCAGCGCCGACAACCGCCGCGAGCGGCTGCTCTCGGCAAAGCCGCGGGCGCCGAGCCGCGCGATATAGGCGCGAATATCATCCGTCTGCGCGCCCGTCAGCGAACCGCCCTGCCCGGCGACGAAGCCCGCCGCGTCCTCGAGATCGCGCCGATAGGCGGCGATGGTGTTGTCGGAAGCGCCCCGTTCCACCGCCATCATCTCGAGGAAGCTTTCGATGTCGGCTTCGTCGCGCCGGCCGACCGAGCCGGCGGCAACGGGCGGAGCGGGGGCCGCGCTCATCGGCGCAGGCTCTCCGTCGGCGCCCCCGGATCGAGCTGCGGCAACGGCACCTCGACCGTCATCTCGTGGCGGGTCGGTTGGACGAAGTAGACGAGCGCCGCCATGATGCCGTAGATGATGCCGGCGAGGATGAGAAGCGTCGTCAGGAGGCGAACGAGGGTCGGCATCGTGGTCTGGCGCACTCACTGCTGGGTCGGATCCCGTTGCGGCCATTTGCTTCTAGTGAGAATGGCGCGGGACGCAAGCGACGCGTCCGGTTCTGTTCCGGCATAACCGACGGTTTTTAAGATTTCCTGTCCTTCGGCACACGCCGAAGCACGGGACGGTAACGAAAGGCGCCATGAGAAGCGAATTGTCCCCGGACGGAACAGCGGCGATCCAGGACCGACTCGGCAACCGTTCGATCGCGCTCATCGGCCTGATGGGCGCTGGCAAGACGACGGTCGGCCGTCGGCTCGCCGCATTGCTCGCCTTGCCGTTTTGCGACACCGACGTCGAGATCGAGGCGGCGTCGCGCATGACCATACCTGAGCTGTTCGAGGCCTATGGCGAGCCCGAGTTCCGGGCCCTGGAGGCGCGCGTTGTTGCCCGCCTCGCCGCCGAGGGCCCGCGGGTGATCGCGACCGGCGGCGGCGCCTATCTGCACGCGGAAACGCGCGCCATGCTGAAGCGGACGGCGATCACGGTCTGGCTGAAGGCCGATCTAGAAACGCTGATGGAGCGGGTGTCGCGCCGGTCCAATCGGCCGCTGCTGCAGACTGATGACCCGCGCGAGGTCATGCGCCGCCTCATCGACATTCGTTATCCGGTCTACGCCGAGGCCGACATCACTATCGGCACGCGCGACGTGAAGCGCGACATCATCGCGGCCGAGATTCTCGAAGCCTTGGACCGACACCTCGAGACGGAGAGTACCCGATGAAACGTGAAGCGGCCTATCAGGCGGACAACGACGCCACGGCACACCGGCGCGTCGTCGTCGATCTGGGAACGCGCTCCTACGACATCCTGATCGGCCCCGGCCTCATCGACGCGGCCGGCGAGGAGATCGCGCGCCGGCTGCCGGGCATTCGCGCCGCGGTGGTCACCGACGAGACCGTCGCCGGCCTGCATCTGGAGCGTCTGTCGATCGCGCTGCGCGCCGCCGGCATCGACCATTCGACGATCGTCCTGCCGGCTGGCGAGACGACGAAATCCTTCGCGCACCTGACCCGGGTCGTCGACGAGGTGCTGGCGCAGCGCCTGGAGCGCGACGACGCGGTCATCGCCCTCGGTGGCGGCGTGATCGGCGACCTCGCCGGCTTCGCCAGCGCGATCGTGCGGCGCGGCATGCGCTTCGTCCAGGTGCCGACCACGCTCCTCGCCCAGGTCGATTCGTCCGTCGGCGGCAAGACCGGCATCAACTCGCCGCACGGCAAGAACCTCGTCGGGGCGTTCCATCAGCCGTCCCTCGTCCTCGCCGACACGGCTTTGCTCGACACGCTGTCGCCGCGCGAATTCGCGGCCGGATACGCCGAGCTCATCAAATACGGGCTGATTGACCGACCGGAATTCTTCGACTGGCTCGATCGCCACCGCGAAGCGGTCTTCGCCGGCGGCCCCGAGCGGGCGGACGCGATTCGGCAAAGCTGCGAGGCGAAGGCTGCCGTGGTGGCGGCGGACGAACGCGAGGACGGCAGCCGCGCGCTGCTGAATCTCGGCCACACCTTCGGCCACGCGCTGGAAGCCGCGGTCGGTTATGATTCGAGCCGGCTCGTGCATGGCGAGGGGGTCGCGATCGGCATGACGCTCGCCTACCGCTTCTCGGCCGAACTCGGTCTCTGCCCGGCCGAGGCCGCCGAGCGTTGCGAAGCGCATCTTCAGGCCGCCGGCCTGCCGACCCGGATCGGCGCGATCCCCGGCACGCCGCTCACCACCGCGCAGCTGATGGCCGGCATTGCCCAGGACAAGAAGGTCAAACGCGGCCGCCTGACCTTCATCCTGACCCGGGGCATCGGCCAGGCGTTCGTGGAGTCCGCTGTCGCGCCGGCAGCCGTCGAAGCCTTTCTCGACCGGGAGAACGCCCGATGACCACCACCTTGTGGATTATGCTCGCCATCGTTCTGGTCCTGGTTTCGATATCGGCGTTTTTCTCAGGCTCCGAGACCGCCTTGACCGCCGTGTCGCGCGCGCGGCTGATGAGTTTCGAGAAGAACGGCGACCTGCGAGCCGGGATCGTGCAGCGGCTGATCGAGCAGAAGGATCGGCTGATCGGCGCGCTGCTGATCGGCAACAATCTCGTCAACATCCTCGCCTCGTCGCTGGCCACCACCGCTTTTCTCCAGCTCTTCGGGGAGGCCGGCGTCGTCTACGCGACCATCGCCATGACCATCATCGTCGTCATTTTCGGCGAGGTTCTGCCGAAATCGGCCGCGATCGCCCGGCCCGACGGGTTTTCGCTCGCCGTCGCCCGGCCGGTCTCGGTTATGGTCGCGCTGTTCGGGCCGTTGACCCGCATCGTCAACTGGATCGTCCGGCGCGTCCTCGCCATGTTCGGCGTCAGCCTGGAATCCGACGCCTCGCTGCTGACCGCCCACGAGGAACTGCGCGGCGCCGTCGAAGTGCTCCACCGCGAGGGCGCGCTCGTCAATGCCGACCGCAACCGGCTGGGCGGACTGCTCGACCTGCACGAGCTCGAAGTCTCCGACGTGATGATCCACCGCACCGGGATGCGGCAAGTGAACGCCGATGACGGACCGGCCGAAATCGTCAAGCAGATCCTCGAAAGCCCTTACACCCGCTTGCCCGTGTGGCGTGGCCACTACGACAATATCGTTGGGGTGATTCACGCCAAGGATCTACTGCGCGCCCTGCATGACGTCGAAAACGACCCCGCCAAGGTGGACATCCTCAATATCTGCACCGCCCCCTGGTTTGTGCCCGAGACGACGACGCTGCAGGACCAGCTCAACGCCTTTTTGCGCCGCAAGTCGCATTTCGCCATTGTCGTCGACGAATATGGCGAGGTCGAAGGGCTGATCACGCTCGAAGACATTCTGGAAGAGATCGTCGGCAACATCGCCGACGAGCACGACATCGACATGCAGGGCGTCAAGATCGAGGCCGATGGCTCGGTCATCGTCGACGGCCAGGTGCCCATCCGCGACCTCAACCGGGCGCTGGACTGGAACCTGCCGGACGAGGAGGCGGTGACGATCGCCGGGCTGGTCATCCATGAAACCCAGACGATCCCGGAAGAGCGGCAGGCCTTCACCTTCTTCCACAAGCGCTTCACCGTCCTCAAGCGCGAGAAGAACCGCATCGCCAAGCTGCGCATCCGACCGGCGACCGTGCTGGTGCCACCGAAAAAACTCGGCGGTCACGCAGCCGCGGCCGGCGCCTCGGCGCCGCTGCCGGAGACCGATGGCGACTTCGACGACGACTACGATATGTTCGAGAACGAAGCCGTCATATCGGCCGACGAGGCCGATGGCTCACCGGGCCCGGAAGGGCTGGAGGACAGCGCTGATCTACCGGCATCGGACAGCGAAGATTCAGACGATCGACGTGACTGATCCTCAGATCACTGCGATCTTTTGTCGCCGCGACCGAATCAGCGCCGTGTCGCCTCGCCGGGCGCCGAGGCCTCGATCGCCAGTGCATGCACGCCGGAGGCCAATTGCTCCTTCAAAATCGCATTGACCGCCCGGTGGCGTTCGACGCGGCTCTTGCCGGCGAAGGCCTCGCTCACCAGTCTGACGCGGAAATGCGTGCCCCCGGAGCCGTCGAAGGTGGCGTCATCTCCACTTTCAGCATGATGATGGCCGGCGTGGAGATGGCTTTCGTCGATGACGGCCAGCGTCTCGGGCGCGAATGCCTCGGCCAGTTTCGTCTCGATTGTGGTCTTGATATTCATGGACGTCTTTGTCTCCTGAGGCCGATTTTCTGGCCGATTTCGGCCCCGTGAAGCTTGCGCGAAACCGCCGGACCCCTTGAGTTTCCGGCTTTTTCCGTTCTGTCAATTCTTGTTCGTTCGGGTGTAGGGCACCATAATCCACCGCAATGAAGCTCGATTCAAAATATTTCGACGCGATCCGCGTCAAAGGCAAACGTGCCGCCGACAAGCCGCGCGCGCCCGAATGCGCGTGGGAAGGCTGCGACGAGGCCGGCATCTACAAGGCACCGATGGGTCGCGACCACGAGGGTCAGTATCTGCATTTCTGCGTCGACCACGTCCGGCAGTACAACAAGTCCTACAACTATTTTTCCGGTCTCGATGACAAGGACATCCAGCGCCACCTCAAGGATTCGCTGACCGGCGACCGCCCGACCTGGAAAATGGGCCACAGCGGCGCGGCCCCCGGCGACGCGGCAAAGGCGGCAACGGCCGCCCGCACCAAGCGCAGGAACGGGCGGACGCGGGACCCCTTCAACATCTTCACCGGCGAGGACGCCCCACCCCGGCCGCAAGCCCGGCGGACGAAGGTCCGCTCCCTGGAGGCCAAGGCGCTGAAGACGCTGGATCTGAGCCAGCAGGCGTCTGCGGAAGCCATTCGCGCGCGCTACAAGAACCTCGTCAAGCAGCTGCATCCCGATGCCAATGGCGGCGACCGCGGCACCGAAGATCGGTTGCGTGAAGTGATTCAAGCCTACAAGCTTTTGAAACAATCCGGATTTTGCTAGGCCATTCACGGCGGAGCTTGCAGCTTGCGCCGTGACGCCGGTCCTAAAGACCGGCGTCGTATTCAATTGTCACCGGGAAGGCCGTTGGGCGCCCGGCGGCATGGTATGGCAGATTTGACAGGGTCCGCGGCGAATCGCCCGAACGAGTGCCGGACCGTTGGAGGTATGATGAGTGCAGCGGAACAGGAAGTGGCCNGTATGGCAGATTTGACAGGGTCCGCGGCGAATCGCCCGAACGAGTGCCGGACCGTTGGAGGTATGATGAGTGCAGCGGAACAGGAAGTGGCCGGCCTGCCGGACACCACGATCTCCGTCCGCGAAACCTTCGGTTTCGAAAGCGACCTGACCGTCCCAGCCTATTCGAAGAGCGACCTCCACGTTCCCGAGCTGGACCCCGATTACATCTTTGACAAGCCGACGACGCTGGCGATCCTGGCAGGCTTCGCCAAGAACCGCCGCGTCATGGTGTCGGGCTATCACGGCACCGGCAAGTCGACGCATATCGAGCAAGTGGCCGCGCGGCTGAACTGGCCCTGCGTGCGCGTCAATCTCGACAGCCATGTCAGCCGCATCGACCTGGTCGGCAAGGATGCGATCGTCGTGCGCGACGGCATGCAGGTCACCGAGTTTCGCGAAGGCATCCTGCCCTGGGCCTATCAGCACAATGTCGCGCTGGTCTTCGACGAATACGACGCCGGCCGCCCGGACGTGATGTTCGTCATCCAGCGGGTGCTGGAATCCTCCGGCCGCCTGACGCTGCTCGACCAGAGCCGCGTGGTGCGCCCGCATCCCGCCTTCCGGCTGTTCGCGACCGCCAACACCGTCGGCCTCGGCGATACGACCGGGCTCTATCACGGCACTCAGCAGATCAACCAGGCGCAGATGGACCGCTGGTCGATCGTCACGACGCTGAACTACCTGCCGCACGACAACGAGGTCGGCATCGTCGTCTCCAAGGCGAAAAGCTATAATTCGAAGGAGGGACGCGAGACCGTCTCCAAGATGGTGCGCGTCGCCGACCTCACCCGCTCGGCCTTCGTCAATGGCGATCTGTCGACGGTGATGAGCCCGCGCACGGTGATCACCTGGGCCGAGAACGCCGAGATTTTCGGCGACCTCGGCTTCGCCTTCCGGCTGACCTTCCTCAACAAATGCGACGATCTGGAACGCGCGCTCGTCGCGGAATTCTACCAGCGCGCCTTCGGCGAGGAACTGCCGGAAAGCGCGGCGAATATCGTGTTGGACTGACGGACGGACGGCCATGGCCCGCATCGGCGACAACCAGCGCCCCGCATCGCAGAAATCCGTCGACCGGGAGCCATTCCGGTGCGCCAACACACCGAATAGTGTGGGCTGATGGGAAAAACCATCGAGAAGATGCGTGCCAACCCCAAGGCCGATTGGCGAATTCGTGATGTTGAAAAAGCATGTCGCGAGGCCGGCGCGAAGTTTGCGGCTCCGCCGGGCGGTGGGTCGCATTTTTACGTCAAGATGGACGGGAAGCGGGATCGGCTGACAGTGCCCGCGCACAAACCGATCAAGCCACACTATATTCGCCAATTGATACGTTACCTTCAGAACCCAGATACCGAGTTGTGATGATGGCAAATTTCAAACATGCCGACGGCACGGCGTTCCGGCCGGAAGCCTATACGGTGACGGTAACACCGCTTTCTGAGGATGATGGCGGTGGATTCCTCGCAACGATCCCTGATTTGCCGGGGTGCATGGGCGATGGCGAGACTGAAATGGAAGCGATCTTGGACGTGAGATCCGCCGCCTTGTGCTGGATCGAAGGCGCTCTCGCCGACGGAGAGGATATCCCCACTCCATCCCGGCGGGCGCTCGAAGCCGCCGAGTAGACCATGGCCCGCATCGGCGACAACCAGCGCCCCGCATCGCATAAGCCCGTCGACCGGGAGCCGTTCCGGCGCGCCGTCTCGGGATGCCTGCGTGCCATCGCCGGCGATCCCGAACTCGAAGTCACCTACGCTTCCGAGCGGCCGGGGCTGTCCGGCGCGCGCGCGCGCTTGCCCGAACTGCCCAAGCGCGCCACCCGGAACGACCTTGCCGTCACCCGCGGCCTTGCCGACGCGATGGCGCTGCGCAAGGCGCGCCACGACACCAAGCTGCATGCCAGCCTGTCCCCCGAGGGCAAGGCCGCGCGGGCCGTCTACGACGCCGTCGAGCAGGCCCGCTGCGAGGCGATCGGCGCCAAGGCCATGCAGGGCGTCGGCGACAACCTCGCCGCCATGCTCGAGGACAAATATGTCCGCTCCAACCTCACCGACGTGACCGACCGGACCGACGCGCCGATCGAGGACGCGGTCGCGCTGATGGTACGCGAGAAGCTGACCGGCCGGCCGGTGCCCAAGAGCGCGCGGGCGCTGGTCGACGTCTGGCGCGACTTCGTCGACGGCAAGGCCGGTGAAAAATTCGACCGACTGACGGAAACCGTCGGCGATCAGGAAGATTTCGCTCGCGCCATGCGCGACATGCTCGTCTCGCTGGAGATGGCCGAAAAGCTCGGCGACGAGAACGAGAGCGAGGAAAGCGACGAGGACGAAGAGCAGGGCGACAGCCAGACCCGTGATTCGGAAGACGGCGGCTCGGAGAAGGAAAGCGGCACCGACGAGGCCGAGGCGCAGGAGAGCGAGACCGAGGGCGAGAACCAAGACGCGGCGGAAGCCGAATCGTCGGAAACCAGCGCCGAGGATCCGACCGACGACGACAGCCAGGACGCCGAAACCCCCGGCGATTCGCGGCGACCGAACCAGCCGCTGAACAATTCCAGCCTCGCCGCCGACTACAAGGTGTTCTCCCAGGCCTTCGACGAAATGATCGGCGCCGAGGAGCTGTGCGACGAGGCCGAGCTCGACCGGTTGCGCTCGTTTCTCGACAAGCAGCTCGCGGCGCTCCAAGGTGTTGTCGGGCGCCTCGCCAACCGCCTGCAGCGCCGCCTGATGGCGCAGCAGAACCGGTCGTGGGATTTCGATCTCGAGGAAGGCTACCTCGACAGCGCCAGGCTGCACCGCCTGGTCATCGATCCCATGCAGCCGCTCTCCTACAAGATGGAGCGCGACACCGACTTCCGCGACACGATCGTCACGCTGCTGATCGACAATTCCGGTTCGATGCGCGGCCGGCCGATCACCGTCGCGGCAACCTGCGCCGACATTCTCGCCCGTACGCTGGAGCGGTGCGGCGTCAAGGTCGAGGTGCTCGGCTTCACCACCCGCGCCTGGAAGGGCGGCCAGTCGCGCGAGACGTGGCTGAAGGCGGGCAAGCCGGCCAAGCCCGGCCGCCTCAACGATCTCAGGCACATCATCTACAAATCCGCCGATTCGCCCTGGCGCCGGGCGCGGCGCAATCTCGGCCTGATGATGCGCGAGGGGCTGCTCAAGGAGAACATCGACGGCGAGGCGCTGATCTGGGCGCACAACCGCCTGCTGGCGCGGCCCGAGCAGCGGCGCATTTTGATGATGATCTCGGACGGCGCGCCGGTCGACGATTCGACGCTGTCGGTCAATCCGGGCAATTATCTGGAACGGCATCTGCGCGCGGTGATCGAGGAGATCGAGACACGCTCGTCGGTCGAGCTGCTCGCCATCGGCATCGGTCACGACGTCACCCGCTACTATCGCCGGGCGGTGACCATCGTCGACGCCGAGGAGCTGGCCGGCGCGATGACCGAACAGCTCGCCGATCTCTTCGAGGACGAAAGCCGCGGCCGGAAGCCCCCGCGCCGCAAGGTCGCGGCCGGCGGACGGTATTGATGGCTCTATCGCAAGGCAGAGCGCGGTTCCTTGCGTCGCTTGTCGTGCTTGCGGCGCTGATGACGCCCGGCCAAGCGACGGAGGCGGAATCGATCGACGTCTCCGCCAAACCGATTGCCCACTTCGGCAAGGATTCCGCCTCGGGTCGTTACGGCGACCTCGATTTCGTCGGCGGCTTCGAATTCTGGTCGCGCGCCAGCCGCCTCAAGGGTGTCTCGGCGATCCGCCTGCTGGACGGCGGCGAGCGGTTCCTCGCCGTCACCGACACCGGCAACTGGTTCGCCGGCCGCATCGAGCGGGATGCCTCCGGCCGGCCGACAGGCTTTGGCGATGCCGTGATCGCGCCGCTTCTCGGTCCCGACGGCCAGCCGATGCGCGGCAAAATCGCCGCCGACGCCGAATCGCTGTCGATCGACGGCGACCGCGTGTTCGTCGGTTTCGAGCGCGATCACCGAATCTATGTCTACAAGAACCCGCGCGCGCCATTCGGCGAAACGGCCCGCGAAATCCCCTTGCCCCTCCCCCGGCACGAGTTGCGGACCAATCGCGGCATCGAGACGATCGCCACCGCCCCCGCCAAAAGCCCGCTTGCCGGCGCGCGGATCGCCATCGCGGAGCGGTCCATCGATCCCGACGGCAATCTCTTCGCGGCGATCTTCGACGGCGCCTCGAACGGTGTCTTCAAGGTCCGCAAGGACGCCGACTGGGACGCCTCCGACGGCGCTTTCCTCCCGGGTGGCGACCTCCTGCTGCTCGAACGCCGCTACCAAGGCTTCATGGGTGGCCTCGGCATCCGGATCCGCCGGATCGCCGGAGCGAGCATCCGGCCCGGTGCGCTCGTCGACGGTCCGGTACTCATGGAAGCCGATCTGTCGGACGAGATCGACAATATGGAAGGGCTGGACGTCTGGATCGATGCCGAGGGCGGCACCAGGCTCACCCTCGTTTCCGACGATAACGGCTCGATCTTCCAGCGCAATCTGCTCTTGGAGTTTCGTCTGCCGATCAGCCCGCGCCGATCAACTGATCAGCCGCGCTCGTCCGGTGTCCCTCAGGCCTGCGCGGTCCGATACGGCATGAACTGCTGCATGATGACCCGGTAGGGCACCAGCGCGAAGACGGCGATGAGGAGTTTCACTCCCAGATCGCCGAGCCCCCAGGACAACCAGCGCGGAGCTTCGGTGGCAAAAACGCCGAGAAGCGGAGCATTTTCCAACGCGAAGGGCTCGTTCGGCCCCAGGAACAGGAACACCGGCGCGAAGGCCACGGTGAAAAACACGAACGTATCGAGCACCGACCCCGAGATCGACGAGGCCGCCGGCGCCCGCCACCAGCTCGCCCCCCGCAACCGGTTGAAGACGGCGATGTCGAGCAACTGGGCCGCCAGGAACGCCGTGCCCGAGGCGATGGCGATGCGGAACAGGCGCTCGGCTGCTGTGGCGTAGCCGAGCAGGCCGAGATCGAACAGCAGCGGCGGCACCACGATCGAGCACAGCACCGCCATGGCAAAGCCCACATAGACGGCGCGCCGCGCCACCTGCGGGCCGTAGCGCCGGTTGGTGAGATCGGTGACCAGGAAGGCGAAGGGATAGACGAAGGCGCCCCAGGTCAGAATGTCCGCGAGTTGAAGCGAACCGAGCTGAGCAAAGAGGGGAAACTGCACGGCGATGTTCGCGGCGAGGACGATCGTCGTCATCGCCGCGACGGGCAGAAGATAGATTCGCAAGGGCTTCATTTTTTTAACCTGGGTAATGGAACCAGTATGCCGGACGCGGGGCTCGCGACCGGTAAGGATCATCGCATGGCCCGGCCGCCTCGCGCGGCCGGCAACAGCCTTAGCTGGCCGCGGCTTCGGTCGCCTTCTTGGCGATCTGACGCTTGAGCAGGCGGGCACGCTGCGACAACTCGCCGGCGTCCGCCTTGAGCAGGAAGGCGTCGAGGCCGCCACGATGCTCGACCGAGCGCAGCGCATACGCCGAAACGCGCAGGCGATAGCGCTGTCCGAGCGAATCGGAGATCAGCGTGACGTTGCACAGATTCGGCAAGAACTTGCGACGCGTCCTGTTGTTCGCGTGGCTGACATTGTTGCCTGACTGGACAGCTTTTCCAGTGAGTTCGCAGGTGCGTGACATCGGATCACCTTTCAGATTAACGTAACACCCGATCCGGGCGCGCCGCCGCTAGAGCGCCGTGCGTCCATCCGGACGCACAAAGGACGCTCTACCACTTTGATTGAGCATCGGAATGACCCAAAAACCGGATTCCACTTTTTGGTCCGATGCTCTAAACGGCGCGATCATCGCTGTCGGGCAAGACCGGAAATTCGACCGGCTCTATAGGCCGCGCGAAGGAATGCGTCAAGCCGTTACAACTTTGCGGGATCGCACTCCCGCGCCACAAAAGCGCACTGATCGCACTGTCACGGCTGCGTCAACGATTTTTCTCAGCCTTGAAGGCAAACCGATGACACTGAAACAGCTTCTTCTCGGCGTCGCGATACTGGCCGGGGTCCATGCGATCGGCCCGGCCGATGCCACGACCGATCGCCAGACGGTGACGACACAATACGGCATGGCGGTCATCGGCCTCAAGATCGGCAAGGCATCCTTCGACACGGTGATCGACGGTGGCCGTTTTTCGGTCAAGGGCACCCTCTCCTCCGCCGGCCTCGGCAGTTTGGTCTCCGACACCGCCGGCACCAGCCGGGTCTCCGGTCGGGTAACCGGCAAGAGCTTTGCCCCCGACAGCTACGGACTCGATTATTCGAGCGACGACAAGCGCTGGAAAAGCGAGGTCGCCTTCAGTGGTGGACGGGTCACCGCGGCGAGCGTCAGCCCGAAGCGCGAAAAGCCGAAGCCGAGCTACGTGCCGGTCAAGCGATCCCAACTCGCCGCCGTCGTCGACCCCTTGAGCGGCCTGATGATCAAGACGAGCGACGCCGCCTCCGTGTGCAAGCGAACCCTGCCCTTCTACGACGGCTGGTCGCGACTCGACCTGCGGCTTACGCCGGCCGGAACGAAGACCTATTCGATGCCCGGCTATTCCGGTCCGGCCACGATCTGCAACGTCAAGATCCGGCCGGTCGGCGGCTATGACGCATCGTCGAAGGGCCTGACCTATCTGGCAAAGCAGACGATCCAGATCTGGTTCGCGCCGATCGCGCGCCCCGATCTTTTCGTGCCGGTCTACGCCCGCATCCCGACCCAGGTCGGATCCCTGACGCTGCAAGCGACCTCCGTGTCGGTGAAGTGACCGTCAGAGCCTTGTTCCTGAGCACCGCATTGACCGGATAACGGCCTGCCGCCCATAAGCACGCGTCGATACGGATTGTGGGACGCGGGTTTGGGAACTTTTCTGGGCTTTTCGGCGGTGCTGATGTGGTCGCTGCTGGCGCTTTTGACGGCCCGCAGCGGCGCGGTGCCGCCGTTTCAGCTCGCCGCCATGACGTTCGTCATTGCCACTCTCGTCGGTCTTGTCGCAATGAAAGCCCGCGGAACCGGGATGGCGGTGTTCCGGCAACCGCTGGCCGTCTGGATTCTCGGCGTAGGCGGGCTGTTCGGCTATCACGCGCTCTATTTCGCCGCCCTGCGCAATGCCCCGACGGCCGAGGCGAGCCTGATCGCCTATCTCTGGCCGCTGTTCATCGTGCTCGGCTCTGCCATGCTTCCCGGCGAGCGGCTGCGCTGGTTTCACGCAGCGGGCGCCTTCCTCGGCCTTGCCGGCGCGGCGCTGATTGTCACCGGTGGCGGCGCCATCGCCTTTTCGCCCGACTACGTCTTTGGTTATGCGCTGGCCGGGCTCTGCGCCCTCACCTGGTCGAGCTATTCCCTGCTGTCGCGCCGCTTCGGCACTGTTCCGAGCGACGTCGTCACCGGTTTCTGCGCAGGAACGGCGGTGCTCTCGCTGATCGCTCACCTCATCTTCGAGGCAACCGTCTGGCCGCAGACCTCCGGCGAATGGCTGGCCGTCCTCCTGCTGGGGCTGCTGCCGGTCGGCGGCGCCTTCTATGTTTGGGACCACGGCGTCAAGCACGGCAACATCCAGATCATCGGCGCGTCGAGCTATGCCGCGCCGCTCCTGTCGACGCTGGTCCTGGTCGCGGCGGGGGAAGCGGCCCTGACTGGCGCAATCGTCGCGGCCGCCGTGCTGATCACCCTCGGCGCCTGCCTCGCGGCGCTGCCGCTGTTTCGGCGGCTGCTGCCAAACTGATCGCCA
This sequence comes from Aurantimonas sp. A3-2-R12, assembly GCF_036016755.1. Classification (NCBI taxonomy): domain Bacteria; kingdom Pseudomonadati; phylum Pseudomonadota; class Alphaproteobacteria; order Hyphomicrobiales; family Aurantimonadaceae; genus Aurantimonas; species Aurantimonas sp. A3-2-R12. The sequence continues at coordinate 31,262 of NZ_JAYXIH010000024.1, forward strand.
GTGATTGTGAACGGCGCACAACGGCGCGTTCACGACCGGATCACCCGCGATTTCCTACACATCATCCATCGTCATCGGACGCCACTTCTGGACGTCGCAACGAAGGAAGACTGCAATGAAGCGCCTGATTATCACTGCCGCCGCCCTCGCCAGCCTGTTCTCCGCCGCCACCTTGGATATCGCCTCGGCCGGCAGCCGCACCGTCGTCAACCAGTCCGGTTGGGGCAATGGCGCCGCGATCAGCCAGGACGGCTCGTCCAGCGTGATCTTCCAGACCCAGCGTGGTCGGCGCAACGACGTCAGAACCATACAGAAGGGGAACCGCAACTACTCCGACACCTTCCAGCGCGGCCGCTCCAACCGGGCATTCACCGACCAGCTTGGCGCGCGCAACGAGGTCGTGATCGGCCAGGAGGGCAGCCGCAACTATGGTGAGATCACCCAGACCGGGCGCGGCAACATCGCCGGGGCCGCGCAAATGGGCAGCGACAACGAGGCCATGATCCAGCAGAGCGGCAGCAATAACGCCGCCGCGACCATCCAGGTCGGCAGCGGCCAGAGCACCAGCATCGTCCAGAGTGGCGGAAACAATATCTCCGTCGTGATCCAGGGACGCCGCTGATCCCGCGTCACACGGGTGGAGGCGATCCGCTTCCACCCAGCCCGGCGAACGGACAACCATCGGAGACCAAAATGTCCCTGCCATTGAAGACCGCAATCCTGACCGCCGCCCTCGCTCTCGTCGCCGGCTTCACCGCCTCGGCGCAGACCGAGAGAAGCGCCGATGCCGCCATCTCATGCAGGATCGAAAAGATCGAGGCCAGCGGCGGCGTTACCCTCAATGCCATCGCCGAAAGCCACAAGGCGATCGCGGGAACCTATCTGTTCGAGGTGCAAAAACGCGGTGGAGGCGGCATTTCGAGCTCCGCGCAAAGCGGCGATTTCCAGCTGAAAGCAGATGAAACCACGGTCTTGGGCGTGGTCGGCCTCGGCGGCTCGGACCGGTTGACCTATGATGCCGATCTCACGCTGACATCCTTCGACGGCAAGCTGCTTTGCCGTCACGACTGATACCAACCTGCGGTGATAGGTCGGCTCCGAGTTGGTTCGGCCCGGAGCCGGCGATCAGTCCTTGGCGGTCTCGCGCGGCGTCGGCCGCCAGTCCTTCGGCGCCATCTCGAACGATTTGAACGTAAAGCCCGGCGCGACCGTGCAGCCGACCAGCGTGTATTCGCCAAGGCTCGTCGCGGTCTGCCACCAGCCGGCGGGCACGACGAATTGCGGCGATTCATGTTCGCCGACATCCGGGCCGAGGCGATGGGACGACGCCGCGTGGCCGTCTTCCGACACCGTAATCACCAGCGGCGCGCCGCCATACCAGTGCCAGACCTCGACGGCGTCCTTGACCCGATGCCATTGCGACGTCTCGCCTTCCTCCAGCAGATAGTAGATCGCCGTCGAGCGGGCCCGACCCTTGCCCTTCGCCGGTTCGTCGCGAAAGGTTTCGCGATACCAGCCGCCTTCGGGATGCGGTTTCAGGTCGAGCGTTTTGACGATTTTCAGGGCGGCCGAACTCATCAGTATTGATCCCTCTTCTTGCGGATGGCGGCGAACACGTCGGCGGGCTCGGCATCCGCCATGCCCATCGCTTGCATCAGCGCCGGGTCGTCGGCGCGCAGAAACGGATTGGTCTTTTTCTCGCGCCCGAGCGAGACCGGCAGCGTCGGCTTGCCGTCGGCCCGCAGCGCCGCGACCTCCCGCGCCCGCTCTTGCAAGGCGGAATTGTCCGGATCGACGTCCATGGCGCATTTGGCGTTGGTGGCGGTGTATTCGTGGCCGCAATACAGCATCGTCTCGTCGGGCAGCGCCCTGAGGCGCTTCAGCGACTCCCACATCATCGCCGCATCGCCCTCGAACAGCCGGCCGCAGCCGAGCGAGAACAGCGCATCGGCGGCGAAGACGGCCTTGGCGTCTGGCAGATAATAGGAGATTTCGCCGAGCGTATGCCCCGGCGTATCGATCGCCTCGACGCGAATCCCGCCCAGTTCGAACGTATCGCCGCCGGAGACCGACCGGTCGATGCCGGGGATCTTCGCCCGCTCCTTTTCCGGGCCGATGATCTCGACCCCGAACCGCGCCTTCAACGCCTCGTTCGCCGCGACATGGTCGCCGTGGTGATGCGTCGTCAGGATATGGGTGAGATTCCAGCCGGCCTTCGTGAGTTCGGCGAGGATCGGCGCCTCCTCCGGCGCGTCGATGGCGATCGTCGTGCCGCTGTCCTTGGCGTGGACGAGCACGCCGAAATTGTCGCCGCGGCAAACGAATTGACGAATTTCGATCTCGGCCATGGAGGTCTTCCCTTCATTGAATGCGGTGCATTGTCGAGTTAGGGCGCTGCGGCGCCATGTCAGCCGCCGGGCGCAGCCCCGCCGCCTCGCGAACGAACTGAGGCCGTTCCCCCGAAAGAGAGTTTCGACCCAGCTTCCGAGCGTCCTATAGTGGCTGTCCGATCCGTCGCAGCTGGAGCAGCGGACCAAAAAGTGGAATCCGGTTTTTGGATCATTCCGATGCGCAATCTAAATGTTAGAGCGTCCTTTGTGCGTCCGAACGGGCGCACGGCGCTCTAAGCGGCGAACAGGGAGCCGTCCACACTGACCACCAATGCCGACATCGTCGACCTTCGCGACTTCTACGCCTCGCCCCTGGGTCTTGCGGCCGCGCGCGCCGTATCGCTGGCTTTGACGCCGTTGTGGCGGCCGATCTCGGACGAGCGGCTGGTCGGGCTCGGCTATGCCGTGCCCTATATCGACCGCTTCGCCGCCGATGCCGAGCGGGCCTTCGCCTTCATGCCGGCCGCGCAGGGCGCGCAGAACTGGCCGATGGGCGCCGCGTCGCTGTCGGCTCTGGTTGGCGTCGAGGATCTGCCGCTCGGCGACGCCTCGGTCGACCGCGTCCTCATCATCCATGCGCTGGAATTCGCCGAAAGCCCGGAAGCCATGCTGAGCGAGGTCTGGCGGGTGCTGGCGCCGGGCGGGCGCATCGTCATTGTCGCGCCGCACCGGCGCGGCGTCTGGGCGCGCTTCGAGCACACGCCGTTCGGTTCGGGCCGGCCGTGGTCGCGGGGTCAGCTCACGCGGCTCCTGCGCGGCGCGATGTTCACGCCGTCCGCCTGGGCCGAGGCGCTCTTGTTTCCGCCGTTCCGGCGTCGCTCGCTGCTTGGCTTCGCCGCGCCGCTCGAACGCCTCGGCCGCGACCTGTGGCCGCTCTTCGCGGGCGTCGTCGTCATCGAGGCGACCAAGCAGCTCTACCGGGGCGTTCCGGTGACCTCGACGGCCCGCGAGCGCCGCCGTGTGGTCAAGCCCGTGCTGGTCCCGGCCGGAGCGGGGGCGGGCGCCGGCGCACGGAGGGAGGCGTGATGGCATCGGCCGGATGCCCAAGGACTACCCACGGCATCTTGACTGTATCTCAGTTGAGATACATCTTGCTGGGATAGGAGACGATAGGATGGCTGGACAGAGTTCGATGCTGCACGTCCGCGTGGACGACGAAACCAAGGAGAAGGCGACCGCTGCCCTTGGCGCCATGGGCCTTTCGGTCTCTGAGGGTGTCCGCATTTTCCTGCGTCGCGTGGTGGCCGACCAGGCGTTTCCCCTGGAACTGAAGGTTCCGAATGATGAGACCCGTGCCGCGATGGCCGAGGCCGACGCGATCGTGGAAACGCGCCGGGCACGCTTTGCCACCGCTGACGCGCTGATGGCCGACCTTGAAACGAACGGCGGCAAGTAAGCGGGCAAGGCCGCCGCGCGCGTCCGACTATACCCGCTCCTTCCTCAAGGACTGGGAGCGCTTGTCGCGCTCCGGCCGTTACGACATGGGCCGGCTCAAGGAAGCGATGCTGCAGTTGATCGCCAATGACGGACCGCTCGGACCGGAATGGCGTGATCACCCGCTGAAAGGCGGGTGGGAAGGACATCGCGAATGCCATATCGGCGGCGATTTCCTGCTCGTCTACAAGCTCGACCAAAGCGGCCTCATCGTTTTCGTCCGCTCCGGCACGCATACGGAGCTGTTCGACGAGTAACGCGGCAAGCTCCGCTCATCGAAGCGATGGTGAGAGGACCAAAGGGCCGCCTCGGCAAGCGGAGATACCGCGGAGGTGGCCATTCTGATTCAAGCGGCCGAAATCGCCCCCTTCGTGCACGCAATGACACTGGCTGGTTCGAACGGTTTGCAGACTGTTCTTTCGGCCCGACAGCTTCCGACTTGAGCCCTAAGCCGACAACTTCCGGTCGGCCGTTTTCATCACGCCCGGACACCGCATGCTCGGACCGGTCCAATATTCTGTCCATCCGGACTGTCACCGTCTGCTCAGAATTCTCACCTCACCTGCTTACCCCTTCCAAACGGAAGACGCTCGCGGGCTTGCAGCGTAACCCCACTACCGCCGGTAGGGACTCCTATCCCTGAGAACGCAAAATATTTCGCAGGAAAGCAATAAAACGCAATGGCGCTAAAGTCCGCGAGGCTGCCATGATCGGTTAGAGCGCTCCTCGCCATTTGCTGCTGGCCAGCGGATGTCTGCTCGCAAGCCGGGGGCAAGAAACTTCGAAAGGCAGGCTACTCCTGCCTCCCTCAACCCACGGGAGCACCGATGAGCACCGATGAGCACATTCGGATCACATGATCACCCGCGATCACTACTATTCTCCGCTAACCCATTAAAAAATAAAGGAGATAAAAAATGCGCGATGTCGAGTGACACGCGAGTTTACAACATATGTGCACGACAATATGCTTGAATCCTGCATATACGCTGTAATGAACTCTAATTGTAAACAACTAAGTATTTGAAATTATTACATTTTCCGCTATATTCCTCTTGCGAGTCAACGATGGGCGTCCAAACCTCATCCGCTTAGTTCGCGTCACCACAACGCGGCGGGGTCCAAACCCGCCGCACCTACCTTACAGCAGAGGGAGACAAAAATGAACGCGAAGCGTAGAGCGGCGCTCCAAAGGAGTAAGGACAAGAGATCGTCCATTCGTGCCAGTATTTTTCCGGACCTCGATCAGAACCGAGTGTGGGACATTAAGGACACTGCAAAGACGAAGGGCTACTCGTCCATTCCTAGAACGATGCCCATAATTGGTGCCATTGTCGACTTACTGGCGGGAAAGGGAACCCCCGTGACATCGACATATCTTGAGCTATGGTGTCGCTCAGATGAGCAATGTTTTGTGATCGCAAACAAGCATTCTGAGATAGCGTTCGCGTCCGGTTTCTCGGGTGAGCGCGGTGTATCAACATGGAAACAACGCATTCGAAAACTGGAGGCGCTTGGATTCATTTCCATCAAGTCAGGTTCGGCAGGAGACATCCACTATGTGCAAATCTGGAACCCGTATTTGGTGATCCGAGATCATGCAGACGCCAGCACCGACGGCTTTTCAGAGAAGCACTATCACGCATTCCTAGAGCGTTATCACGATATCGGCGCACTCGATCTTGAAGTGCCGGACCAGGCGGAAGAAGAACCGGTGGTCTAAGCCAAGCCGAAAGAGTACCCTGTCCGATGGAAGTCATCGACGCGGCAGAAAGCTGGGGCATCCGGTTACCTTGCTTTCACCTGTTTTGAGTCAAATCGGCACCGCACCCAAATCAGCCCTCAATAACAAAACCGCACAGCTCAGTTTCAATACTTCGACAGCCCCCTCACCGCCTCAGCACGAACACCGCCTGCTGGCCGAACAGGTTCCAGAACGCCCAGGGCATCTTCATCCCCATCTTCTGGCCGGTAGCGTTTATCGCCATCGCCAGCTCGACCTCGGCGCCGATCTCGTCGGCGAGCGCGACGAAGTCCCGGATCGTGCAGAAATGGATGTTGGGCGTGTCGTACCAGGAATGCGTCAGGTTACGCGTCACCGGCATCCGGCCGCGCAGGCCGAGCGACAGCCGGATCGACCAATGGCCGAAATTCGGGAACGACACGATCGCCCGCTCGCCGATCCTCAAGAGTTCGGTGAGAACGGTCTTCGGATTGCGGGTCGCCTGGATGGTCTGCGACAGGATGACGAAATCGAAGGCGGCGTCCGGATAATGGATGAGGTCGCGGTCGGCATCGCCCTGAATGACCGACAGGCCGCGTGCCACGCATTCATTGACGCCCGCCTGGCTCAGCTCGACGCCGCGCCCGTCGACCTGGCGACGCGCTTCGAGCAGCGACAGAAGCGCGCCGTCGCCGCAGCCGACGTCGAGCACCCGGCTTCCCGGCGTGACGAGGCCGGCGATCAGCTCCAGATCGATACGGGTCGACGCGTTGGCCGTGACGGTCTCGCTGGTGGCGACGGGGGTGTCCAGAACCGCCATCGTCAAAGCCCTCTTGCCCGCGCCGCCGACGAGACGAACCCGTCGATCGCCGCGAAGAATTCCGGCTCGTCGAGCAGGAAGGCGTCGTGCCCCCGGTCGGTCTCGATCTCGACGAAGGACACCGACGCGGCGGCGGCGTTCAGCGCGTGGACCACGGCGCGGTTCTCCTCGGTCGGAAACAGCCAGTCCGACGAGAACGAGACCAGGCAAAAGCGCGTCGTCGCGTCGCGGAACGCCTCGGCGAGGCTGCCGCCGTAATCGGCCGCGATGTCGAAATAGTCCATCGAACGGGTCATGTAGAGATAGGAATTGGCGTCGAAGCGGTCGACGAAGGTCATACCCTGATGCCTGAGATAGCTCTCGATCTGGAAATCGGCGTCGAAGCCGAAGCCGAACGACTCGCGGTCCTGCAGATTGCGTCCGAATTTGCGGTGCAGCGCCGTCTCCGACAGATAGGTCACATGCGCCGCCATCCGCGCGACGGCGAGCCCCTTGTGCGGCCGCTTGCCGACGGCGTAGTAGCGTCCGCCATGCCAGTCGGGATCGGCCATCACCGCCTGCCGTCCGACCTCGTGAAAGGCGATGTTCTGGGACGAGTGGCGCGCGCCGGTGGCGATCGGCAGGGCGGCGAAGACCTTCTCCGGATAGCTGACCGTCCATTGCAGCACCTGCATGCCGCCCATCGAGCCGCCGATGACGGCGAACAGCGTGTCGATGCCAAGCCGCTCGACCAGCATCGCCTGCGCCCGCACCATGTCGGGGATGGTGATCACCGGCAGGTCGAGGCCGTAGGGCTCACCCGTCGCCGGATCGATCGAGGCCGGGCCGGTCGAGCCCATGCAGCCGCCGATGACGTTCGAGCAGATGACGAAATATTTCGACGTGTCGATCGGCTTGCCCGCGCCGATGATCGAGGTCCACCAGCCCGGCTTGCCGGTCACCGGCGACTGGCTGGCGACATAGTGGTCGCCGGTCAGCGCGTGACAGACGAGGATGGCGTTCGTCTTGTCGGCGTTGAGCGTGCCATAGGTGTTGTAGGCGATCTGGAACGGCGCCAGTTCCCGGCCGGCATCCAGACGCAGCGGCTCGTCCGCGCCGAAATGGGCGACGGGGCTCGACGGATGGTTCGCCTCGCGGCTGCCGGCCGCGTATTCCAGGTCTTCGGTCGAGGCTTCGACGCTCATGTCTATCCCGCTTGATGATGCGCACCGGCCGGCACGGCTTGGTGTCGTGGCGACCGGCGGTGTTCGGGTTAAAGGCACAGATACGCATTCGCGCCCGCTGCGGCAATCGTCGCGCCGACGGGGACGCGAAACGCGACGCTTTGCCAAGCGAACGAAGGGCCGGTAGAAGCACTGCGCAAGACCACAGGGAGTTCGAACGCATGAGCGGAACCGTCACCGCCGACCCATCGCGGCTCGCGGAACTGAGAGCGAAGATCGACGCCATCGACGAATCCGTGCATCGACTGCTGATGCAGCGCGCCAGCGTCATCGACGAATTGATCGAGGTGAAGGGCACGGCGAAGAACGGCGCCGCCTTCCGGCCCGGTCGGGAGGCCGACATGATGCGCCGGCTGGCCAAGCGCCACGAGGGGCATCTGCCGCTGACCGCGATGGAGCATCTGTGGCGCGAGATCATCTCCACCTTCACCGCCCTGCAGGCCCCGTTCGAGGTCGTCATCGCCGGTGACGGCGACCGCGTCGCCAGCGCCGAGACGGCGCGGTTCTATTTCGGCTTTTCGGTTCCTCTGTCGATCGCCGCGTCGAGCCAGGCGGTGGTCGCTTGCATCGAAGCCGGCGGCGACAAGCTCGGCATCCTTCCGATCGGCGCGACCGGCCATCCGTGGTGGCAGGGGCTCGGCTCGGCGCAGATCGTCGCGCGGCTGCCCTTCTTCGATGAACCGGGCCGGCCAGCGGCGACGCCCGCGCTGGTCATCGCCCCGCCCTTGGCCGATCCGGTGTCGCCGGAGATCGCCTGTTTTTCCGTCGATGGGCTGACGACGATGCCGGAAGTTCCGGACGACCTGACGATCATCGCTGAGGCGCCCTACGGAACCGACCGCTTCAGCGTCCTCGTCGCGACCGAAAAAGACGCGACTTCAGTGGCCGCTGCGCTCGGTCCCGGCCTCGACATCCGGCCGATCGGGGGCTATGCGGCCCCGTGCCGGTCCCTATCCTGATGCGCCTGTCGTGGCGCGACGGCGTCGCGATCGACCCGCACTCACCAGCGCCTGCAATCACCAGCGAAAGTACACGGACGATGAGACCCGTTCCGAATAAGGGCGTCCTCGACATCGAGGCCTATGTGCCGGGCAAGAGCAAAGCGCCGGCCGGCGTGACGCTCCACAAGCTCTCCTCCAACGAGACACCGCTGGGCGCCTCGCCGGCAGCGCGTGAGGCGGCGCTGGCGGCCTTCGCGCATCCCGAACTCTACCCCGACGGACAGGCCAGCGAGCTGAAGCGGGCGATTGCCGAGGTGCATGGCCTCAACCCGCAAAACATCCTCTGCGGCAACGGCTCGGACGAACTGCTCGGGCTTTTGTGCCAGTGCTATCTCGCGCCGGGCGACGAGGCGATCCACACCGAGCACGGCTTCCTGGTCTACCGCATCCAGATCCTGGCGCGCGGGGCGACGCCCGTCGTCGCGCCGGAGACCAACGCCACCGCAGACGTCGACGCGATCCTTGCGCGAGTGACCGAGCGCACCAGGCTGGTTTTTCTCGCCAACCCGAACAACCCGACTGGCACCTACCTGCCCTTCGAGGACGTCCGGCGCCTGCATGCCGGCTTGCCGGGCAATGTCGTCCTCGTCCTCGACGCGGCCTATGCCGAATATGTCCGGCGCAACGATTACGGCGCCGGCGTCGAGCTGGTCTCGTCCTCCGAGAACGTCGTGATGACCCGCACCTTCTCCAAGATCTACGGCCTCGCCGGTTTGCGGATCGGCTGGCTGTACGGGCCGGAAGCGATCGTCGACGCGCTCGACCGGGTGCGCGGGCCGTTCAATTTGAACGCCGCGGCCATCGCCGCCGGCGCTGCGGCGGTTCGCGACCGCGGCTTCATCGAAAAAGCCGCCGACCACAACGCCCGCTGGCTGGAATGGACGACCGACGCGCTCGAAAAACTCGACCTGACCGTGACGCCGAGCGTCGGCAATTTCGCCCTGGTCCACTTTCCCGACACACCCGGCCGCACGGCGGCGGAGGCCGACCATTTCTTGAGCGCGCGCGGCTTCATCCTGCGTCGGGTCGGCGGATATGGCTTTCCGAATGCCCTGCGCATGACCATCGGAACCGAGGAAGCCAATCGCGGCGTCGTCGCGGCGCTCGGCGAGTTTCTCGGCAAGGGGACAGCATGAGCGAGCCGCTATTTGAGCGCGTCGCGCTGATCGGCATCGGCCTGATCGGCTCCTCGATCGCCCACAACATCCGCGCCCACGGCCTTGCCCGGCATATCGTGATCACCACGCGGCGCGCCGAGACGCTGGAACGGGCCGAAGAACTGAAGCTCGGCGACAGCTACCATCTCGACGCCGCCGAGGCGGTGCGCGGCGCCGACCTCGTCATCTTGTGCGTTCCGGTCGGCTCCTGCGGCGCGGTGACCAAGGAGATCGCCGGGGCGCTCAAGCCCGGCGCGATCGTCTCCGACGTCGGCTCGGTCAAGGGCGCGGTGGTCCAGCAGATGCGCCCGCATTTGCCGGAGACCGTGCATTTCGTGCCGGCGCATCCGATCGCCGGCACCGAGCAGTCCGGTCCCGACGCGGGCTTCCGCGAACTGTTCGAGAACCGCTGGTGCATCCTGACGCCGCCCGACGGCACCGACGCCGAGGCGATCGACCGGCTCAAGCGCTTCTGGGAAGGCTGCGGCTCGACCGTCGAAATCATGACGCCGGACCACCACGATCTGGTGCTCGCCATCGTCAGCCATGTGCCGCATCTGATCGCCTACAACATCGTCGGCACGGCCGCCGATCTGGAGACGGTGACCCAGCAGGAAGTGGTAAAATTCTCGGCCTCCGGCTTTCGCGATTTCACCCGCATCGCCGCGTCCGACCCGACCATGTGGCGGGACGTGTTCCTGACCAACCGCGAGGCCGTGCTGGAAATGCTGGCGCGGTTTTCGGAGGATCTGGCCTCGCTGCAACGGGCGATCCGCTGGGGCGACGGCGACACGCTGTTCGAGCTGTTCACCCGCACCCGCGACATTCGCCGCGGCATCATCGAGGCCGGCCAGGACACCGCCGAGGTGGATTTCGGCCGCGAGCACGGCAAGCACGAGACGGGGACGACGGAGTAGACGCATTCTTTCAGTTGCCGCTCGACGACGGCTTGGTGGTTGCGGCGACTCGGCTGGATGCTCTCGGCATGAGGGCCGCGGATGGCGCGCCGACCTGGCTTCGTCGCATCTTCGGCTCGGGCTCTGCACCCCCAGGATCACGGAAGCATTGAAAGATCCTACGGCCAGGCGAAGAGATCCAGAAAATCGCAATTTCGCCGTGCCATCATCAACCCAATGATCAACGCTATGACCCCGGCAATCAGCGCACCGATCAGCAGGAACCACAAGGTGAACCAGCTGACCGCCCACGCAATGACACATCCAAGCGCGCACCAACCGAACATCCATCCGAGAATGCGCATGCGCCGGCACCAGCTGACATTGCAGACCCAAGTGTAAACCGCTAAAGCCGCAACAACAGCGACAAGCGCTATGCCGAGCGCCACCCATAGCGCCGTCGACGCCGGGAACAACGTGAACGACGCGATCCACAGGCCGATGAAGGCGAGGACCGCGAGCATCAACAGCAGGTACAACCAGCCGCAGAGGCTTGGCCATACCCAATCGTCGTCGTCATCATCGTTCGGCGGATTCTCGACCGGCGGCTCCTCGACCGGAGGGTCTTCGGCGTCATCTGCGCTCGACAATGTCACCGTGCCCGAGACCGCCGGGCAGCATCCGTTGACATCCACCGTCACGAGGATGGTCAGCGAGGCGCCATTGCCCATGAGCGTGTAATTCGCGGTGACCCCCGAACCGACCTGAAACGACCCGTTTGCGTCCTGAAAATTATAGATGTTTCCGGACGCGACCGGGGATGTCACCGTCACCTGATAGGTTCCGCTTGCCAGCCCGGTTGTGGCAGTGACCAACTGCCCGTCCTTTCGAACCTCGAACACCGCCTGCGTTGAACAATTGCCTTCTTCGCGATCCGGCAACCCGATCGAGCGTGCGATCGGCGGGCAATTCGGGGTGATCACCACGACTGAGAGGCTCGCCGGGGCGGTTCCCGCGGGCAAACTGAATGTCGTCGGATTGGTCGCGGGGAGCGACGAGGCCGTACCGCCCAGATCCAGCGTCCAGAAAATCTGGCTTCCGGCCGGAACGCCGGTTGCCTCGGCGCTGTAAGCGCCAGAGGAGAAGCACGGGACGCCCGGCGAGACCACGACGCCATTGCTGGTCAAGATAATACTGATCGCGTTGGCATCGGGGCATGGCTGTACCGGGTCATCCTTGCAGACGAGAGCCACCGTGGCTGTCAGCGTGCAGGTCGGATCACTTGCGCAGGTCAACGTGACCGTCACACGGTCGCCGCACTGGATGTCATGCCCATTGTCGAAAGACGCAATCACCAGGCGCGTCGGCGTACCATTGAAATCGCTGATGTTCGCACCGGGCTGTACAGTCGTTTCGAATACCAGATTGTTCGAATTGTCGAACACCTGAACGATGACTGAGCCGCAGTCGAGCGTGACCCGGCCAGAAGCCGTGATCGAACCCGGTATGCCCTGAGCATTGAGGGCATCACCGCTGGCCTGAATGTCGAAGAACTCGCACATGGCTATGCCCCTAGGGTGACCACATCGCGGAATACAACGCGCCCGGGCGTGGTGCGCCGCGGCTTTCCGCGGTTTGCTGGCCGATGGAGAAGCGGTGGGGCGCGCCGAACAGACGGAACTCCTCGATCACCGTGCCCCAGGTGTAGAAGGGCGTCATCGCGGCCGAATTGATGGCATGCCCCACCTCGTGCGATGACACGTTGGCTCCCAGGAACGGGCCGGGAGCAAACGCCGGTCCCACATAGGTGAACACGGCAACGTTGAAGGCCGTCACCGGAGCGGGCGCGCGCGACTCGACGATGCCGGAGGTGAGATCAAGCCTGATGCCCGCAGCCGTGCCCGTGAATAGGGTGATCGCACGGAAAATCAGGAAGATCAGAAAGCCGATCAGATTCCCAAGCCAATGTACGGGCAACAGCCAGCTCATCCACGAGATCACTCCCTGGAAGAACGCGTTTCGCCGGATTGCCGTGACGAGAGACAGGATTGGCAGGAACGACAAGATCGCAAGGATCAGGACCGGCGGAATCGCCAAGAATGGACTGAGAATGGCGAAATTGATGATCGTTGCCGTGCCATGCCCGAAGCCGCGGAAGAAGATCTGGGTTCCGGTAGGCGGGATCGGGTTTGCCGCCGGTGGTGTACTGGTGGTGCTGGTCAGGCCGGTGGAGGACTGCGCCGGAATGGACAAGAGCCAGAAAACAAGGATGTTGAGGAGATACCAGACAATCGTGGCCAGCCACACAGGCAGAGCGGAAAGCAGCCCGGCAACCGCACCGGCAAGCGACAGGAATGGCGTCAAGAAACCGGGTACAGCGGCGCCAGGGAATACGATTGCGACAAGCATTGACCCCGAAAATGCGCCGTATAGAAGACCAACCAAGGCCCCTAGTAAAGCCATCGCAGATTTCCTGCCAAAGGGTAAGCGTACGCGCAATCTAATTTTTTTTCAATATAAAGACGAAATCGACCAATTTTCGGCATGGATTGCTTCATTGCCCCATGAGTTCCGGCTGATTCGGGTCGATTGGTTTTGCCGAACGCAAAATTTGAAAGACAAATCTCCGATTTTTTAATATTCCCTTACGGAAAAGTTTTTGCGCCGGCGGCGTCCGTTCAGGGCGTATCCAACCTGGTCAGCCCGACCCGAACGAATGGCTGCAGCCGGGATCAGCCCGCCGCCGCGAGCATCGTGGGGGTTGCGATGCTGGGGCCCGCCATCATCTCCACGACAGCCGCGCCGTCGATCGGTCTGGCGAACAGATAACCCTGGCCGTCATCGCATCCTGACAGCCGGAGCATTGCCGCCTGCTCAGGCGTTTCGATCCCCTCGGCGATCGTCGGGATGCCCAGACCGTCGGCCAGAGCCATGATCGAATGCACCACGGCGATTGCGCGGTTGCTAGTCAGAATATCCATCACGAAACTTCGGTCGATCTTGATCTTCGAGATCGGAAAGCGGTGGAGATAGCCGAGCGACGAATAACCGGTGCCGAAATCGTCCAGCGCCAAGCTGACCCCGATCGCGAGGAGTTCGTCGAAGATCGCCTTGAGTCCGTCGCTCTCCTCGACGAAGGCGGATTCGGTGATTTCCAGTTCGAGCCGCTCCGGCGGCAGACCGGATATATCGAGCGCCTGGCGGACAGCCGCGACCAGATCGCCGGTTTCGAACTGGATCGCAGAGACGTTCACCGCGATCTTGATCGGCAAGGGCCAGCCCTTGGCTTCCCGGCAAGCCGTATCGAGCACCCAGCCGCCCAGTCGATGGATCAGGCCCATTTCCTCGGCGACCGGAATGAAATCAACCGGCGAGACGAAGCCGCGCTCCGGGTGCTGCCAACGCACGAGGGCTTCGGCCCCGACGATTTTCCCGGACGAAAGACAAAATTGCGGCTGGTAGACGAGGCGGAATTCGTTGTTCTCGAAGGCCTGAGTCAAGTCCTCCTCGAGCTTCAGCCGCTCCAGCCGGTCGCCATCCATAAAGGGCTCGAAGGCAACGACCTGCTCGGTGATTGATTGCTTGGCGCGATACAGCGCAACATCGGCGTGGCGCATCAACGAAGTCACCGTCGCCGCCTGGCCATCCCACCAGCTGATCCCGACGCTGGTACCGACGCCGATACGGTGCCCGGACAGGAAAAACGGTTCGCAGATCGCCTCTACCAGCGAAGCCGCCAGGAATCGTGCGGTTTGAAGGCTCGCCGCCGGGACGACGGCGGTGAACTCGTCACCGCCGGTCCTGGCGATCAGCAAGGCCGCGACCAGTGTTTCCTGGGCGCGACGCGCGGTCTCCTTAAGCACCTCATCGCCAATTGCATGGCCGAGCGCGTCATTGACGGCCTTGAAACGATCGAGATCGAAGGACACCAGAGCCACCCCGCCGTCCGGCGTCGGCCCGCTCAAAATGTTCTCCAACAGTTGCTCGAGGGCGCGACGATTGCCCAACCCCGTCAGGCTGTCGTGCAACGCCATGAACCGTATGCGGTCATGCGCCTTCTGACGTTCGGTGATGTCGCGCAGTGTCAGTGTGGCGTAGACGATATCGCCAGAAGTCTCCCCCGGCCGATCGGCAAATCCTGACAGCCAGAACGGGACGATCGAATACTCCACCACCCGCTCTGCACCCGTGGCGAAATGAAGGACGTGCACCGCCGGCTTGCCGGCTCCCTCGCCGCGCTCGAACGCCGCGACGATATCTGCGACATGTTGTCCGATCTGCGCAGGCAACTCGTCCAGCCGGTCTGCGCTCTCAAGGCCGAGCAGCTCCAGTGCCTCACGATTGATGCGGGTGACTTGCAAACGTTCGTTCAGGATCGCGACGCCGTGAAATCCATCGTCGAGGACACGTTCGAGCACGCTCTGGCTGTTGGCTGCCTGGGTCCGGGCGATCCAGAGCCGCACGCGACGAAGACCAAATTCCCGGAAAAGCACCCAGATGGAACAGGCAGCCAGGAGCACATGGATGGCAGCGGTTTCCAGTACGATCGCATGGCCGTTCTGCAGGTAGAGTGCCAGCATTTCAGCCGTGACGGCAAGACCGACAAGGGCGGCGATCGCATAACGGGAGGACAGACGAACGGCGCAGGCGAACACGATGAATGCCATTCCAGCCAGCACGAACCACGGCGTGGCGAGGAACGTCAACGCCCGCTCCTGAAGCAGGGACTCGGTGGCGAGCGCGATGACCGTCGATCCGGAAACGATGCCGCTGACGGGAACGTCAAAGAGGTCGCGGAGCTCGATCGCACTGGCGCCGACGATCAAGGTTTTTCCCGCGAGCGACTCGGGCGCGACGCGATCCCTCAGAAGATCGACATAGGAAACGCGCGGCAGTCGCTCGGCGGAAATCGCATAATCGATCCCGAACAGGCCCGTCCCAGCCTCGCGGTCAGCCAGCAGGGAGGGCATCGAGGTCAGGGTTTCCCCGTTGGCGTCGATAGCGAAAGGAAACCGTCTGACCTGCCCGTCGCCATCCACAGGGACGTTGACGCCGGCCGGCCAGGAATTTTGCAAAAAAAGCTCGATCGGAAACGAAGCGCGCACCGCCATGCCAGCCGCCGTATCGGCCTGGACGAAGGATGCGAGGAAGGTCTCTATTCTGGTCTCAGCGAGGGCCGCGGCGAAGGCCCGGTCCTGTTCCGGCGTCGATACGGTGCTGAAATCGATGTCGAACGCGACGCGGGCCGCGCCGGCCCGCTCCGCTGCCCGCAAGAGATCGCCGTGTAATCGCCGCGGCCAGGGCCAAACGCCGATTTCGGCAAGGCTTCGGGCATCGATGTCGACCAGGACGACATCGCCGGTCGGCGCAATCGACTGTGTCTGGAAGCGCAATTCGGCAAGACGATCGTCCACCGTTCGCAAGAACCCGGAAAGGCTCGCAAAGACTATCGCCGCGGCGACGAAGACCCCCCCCGCCGTGCGCCGCAGCACCGCAGGATTCCGCTTACCGATGGGTGAAAACCAGGCCATACGCGTCCTTGCAAGAGGCCACCAGGGCGATGTGGCGGAGCTTATTTCTTGCCATTGCCGCCGCCATTTCCACCGCTGTTGCCGCCGCCGTTTCCACCGCTGTTGCCGCCGCCACTACCGCCACCATTGCCGTCGCCGTTACCGCCACTATTGCCACCGCCGTTGCCGCCGCCGTTTCCACCGCCGTTTCCGCCGCCGTTGCCGCCGCCATCGCCGCCACCGTTACCATTGCCGTTGCCGCCACTATTCCCCCGGGCACCTGAGCGGGCTTCGGCACTGTTTCCCCTGGCCTCGCCATTTTCCCTGCCGTTGCTCTTGTTTGTGTCCGACTTTGGCCCGGTCCGTCCGCCGGCCTTGAAATCAGCCAGGTCGCGACCGAGAGGAGCCACGGCGGAGGGGGCGGGCTTGCCCGGCCGCACACCGGGAGCGTTCTGTCCCGCGGTCTCCAATCCCGCGCTGGATGCGGCAACGCTGGCCGACTGTCCTG
This sequence comes from Aurantimonas sp. A3-2-R12, assembly GCF_036016755.1. Lineage (NCBI taxonomy): Bacteria > Pseudomonadati > Pseudomonadota > Alphaproteobacteria > Hyphomicrobiales > Aurantimonadaceae > Aurantimonas > Aurantimonas sp. A3-2-R12. The sequence continues at coordinate 47,924 of NZ_JAYXIH010000024.1, forward strand.
CTCCGATCGCCGCCTTTTCACCGCTGCGCAAATCGCTCACCTGAACCAGTCCGCTCGACACATCGATGCTGGTGGTGGATTTGGAGACATCGACAGTGAATGTCGTGCCCTTGACGACAGCCGCTATATACGGCGTTTCGACGAGGAAATGCGGCCGCCGGCGCTTCTCGACGTCGAACTTGATGCTGCCCACTTGCTGGATGACGCGGGTCTTGCGGTTGGAGCGGGAGGGCGCCACGACCGCGACGGTGCCAGGCGCCAGCGACATGACGTTGTTATCGCCGACTAGCCGCACCCGGCCGTTCCGCGACGTCTCGACCGTGACGCCCTCGGGAACCGCCATATCCACGCTGAGCCGCACGGGGTCTTTGCCGACTTCGAGGGCCCAGGCTCGTCCCGAAATCCGATCGACGACCCATTCGCCAGCGAACGAACTCTGGACAGGAGCCAGAGAGAGAAGACCAAGCAGAAACAGAAAACCAAAATGACGCATGAGAACACCCGCTGGCGAGAAAGATCAGGTTCATTATGCAGCGGCAGGCATTACGGGGGCATGAATCCCCAGAGCAAACAAACGGTGAAACAATCGCTTAAATATATCGCCAGCTCATCAAACGCGAAGCGGCCCTGCACGGCCGGGCGACCGCGCTTTCGAAATCGCTATTCGGCGGCGCCATACGACATTAGCGGCGACGGAAGATGCTGCCTCGCGAAGGTCGCTTCGCCTCACCGTATCGCCGGCACCTGACCCAGCGGAATTACGCCGGCCGAGAGATTGCCGTCGCGCAGGCTGAGCGCGACGACGTTGCGGCCATTGTCCTGACGGCCGACGAAGCCAATCGCCGAGGCGAGCGATTGGGCGACGGACCGAAGCTGCGGCGCTGCCTCGGCAACCAGCGCCGCGATCCGCTGCGGGTCGGCGACGGCGAGCTCGAAATCGCCGGACAGAATCCCGTCTGCTGCGACCATGAAATCGCCCGACAGTTCGGCGCTGGCGTCACCGAGATCGAGCTTCAGCGAGCGGAGCGTGCCGGCGCGGCCCGCAAGCGCCTCGCCAAGCGTGTGCCCATCCATATGACCGGCGAGCCAGTCGGCGGCACCGGTGATCGTCAGGTCGGCGCTGGCGTCGAATACCGGCAGGGCGGGCGCGTCCGGCGCGAGGACGCGCCCGACCGCACTGGAGACGGCAATGTCGAGATCGTCGGCGCGGCGGCGCGCATGCGCCTCGAACCGGTCGGCCTCGAACAGCGGCAGACGACCGGCTGCCGGCTGCGCCAGCGCCACCACCGGCCGGTCGGCGACCAACGCGACCTGGTCCATTCCATCGCTCCAGAAGCTGGCGCTCGCCTGTGCCAGTTGCCAGCGAATGTCGAGCGGCGGCGTCTGCTGCGCATCGACGATCAACGGGCTGTCGAGTTCCGCCACGACGCGATTTGGCCGGTAGATCTGGGCGGCGGTTCGAAGCGCCCCGGCGGTGGCGCGCAAGCCCTGTCCGCGCGCGTCGCCCGGCGCCTCGATGGTGACTGCGTCGCAGCGGAGGCCGAGTCGGAACGGATAGCCAAAAACGGTGCGCCCTGGGCAGCCGATCTCGGTGCCTTGCACGCGGGCGTCCGCGATGACCTGCGTGACCTGCGCCTCGAGCTGACCGGCGAGGTAGTACCAGGCGCCGCTGAGTCCGCCGGCGAGAAGCAGCGCCACCACGCCGACCCAGACATAGGCTTGTCTCGCTCTCGAAGTCTTGTCGCTTGACGCCGCCATGCCATTACCCTTTTTGAGCCCCGGTCGGGATGAACTGACGGACGGGGCATTTTGAGGGCAATGAACGATTTCTGGGTGTTTGGCTACGGCTCGCTGATCTGGCGGCCAGGCTTCGAATTCGAGGAGCGGGTCAAGGCGCGGCTGGCCGGCTATCACCGCTCGCTCTGCGTGCGCTCCTTCGTGCATCGGGGCACGCCCGAGCGGCCGGGCCTGGTCTTCGGCCTCGACCGGGGTGGCTCCTGCGTCGGCATGGCGTTCCGCGTCAGGGGAGCGACGCGGGAGGCGGTGGTCGATTATCTGCGGGCGCGCGAGCTCGTCACCCATGTCTATCGGGAGCAGACCCTGCCGGTGCGCCTCACCGACGGACGCAATATGCGCGCTCTGACCTATGTCGTCGATCGCGGCCACAGCCAATATGCTGGCCGCATGAGGCCCGAGCATGCCGCCACGCTGGTCCGCCGCTCGCACGGTCAGTCCGGCGCCAATGTGGACTACGTGACCAGCGCCCTCGACCACATTCGCGAGATGGGGTTGCGGGACCGCTGGCTGGAAGACGTCGTGGCCCGGCTATAAGGCTAGGGCGGTAGGCGCTGAGCACGTCAGGTGCCCAGGCGGGATGGCTCCGGCGGCGGAGTGCCGTCACGGTGTTGGGCTTCGGCCAGGAGGTCGTCGGACCGGGTCTCGATCGCGTGACGGAGCCGGTCGAGAAAATCGACTCGTGTCAGGCCCGGCTCGATAGGCTCCAGAATATCCGCCCGAATCGTCCCCGGACGGCGGATGAACTGGCGGCGCGGCCAATACAGGCCGGAATTCAGCGCCACCGGCACGACGGGCAGTTGCAACGCCTCGTAAAGGCGGAACACGCCTTGGCGATAGTCGGCCTCGGCGCCCGGCGCGGTCCGGGTGCCTTCCGGGAAAATGACGATCTGGCGACCCTCCGCCACGGCCTTTTCGGCGCCTTCGATCATCGAGGCGACGGCCCCCCCGCGGCGTGCCCGGTCGACCGGGATCATCGCCATGCGCTTGAGGTACCAGCCGAAGAACGGGATCGCGAGCAGTTCCTTCTTGAGGATGAAGGTCGGCCGGTCGAGATCGGGCAAAAGCGCGAAGACGTCCCAGAACGATTGGTGCTTCGCCGCGATAATCGCCGCCTCGAACGGAACGTTCCGCTTGCCGGTAATCGACGCGCGGATGCCGGCGACATGTTCGAGCAGCCAGAGGCTGGACCGCGCCCAGTTCTTGACGATCCCCCAGGCCTTCTCCTCGGAGATCACGAAGAAGACAGGCGAGAAGAGCAGCAATTGGCCGACGAGGTTGAGATAGAACAACACGTTGAAGACGAGCGAGCGCAGCATGGTCATCAAAGGGATCGCTCCGGCGGCAATCGGTGAGGGCGCGCGACGCAACCGGCGCCGCTGGACATCGCCGGAGGCTTTACGCCGTCGACATCGGAAAATCGAGAGACGCGCCCCGATCGCGGACGATCCAGGTGCGCGACGATGGCCATTTCCCCTTCAGGGATCGATGCGCGCAATTTGGGTGGAAACCGCGTCGGGCTGACCGACGCCGAGGATGAAGCTGGCCCGGGCTGCTACCAGTTTGATATATTCGGTGACCAGGACCCGCGCGCCGACGCCGTTCGGCAACTGGTTGGCGCGCCACAGATCATTGCGCCTGACGGCGTAAGGGGTAACCGAGCGCAGCGTATCGATGCGCGCGAACTCGCGCAGCGAGCGCGGCATATGATAGTCGCTGGTCACCAGGATCAGATCCTGGAAGCCGTGTTCGCGGGCCCATCGGCTGGCAATCTCGGCATTGCCCACGGTCGTCAGCGCTGCACGGTCGATGTCGACGCAGCAGTCGAACCAGGAGGGATCGGTGCCGGTCATGCGCGCCAGCGTCTTGGCACTGGTGTCCGGATTGACGCCGCTGATGAGCAGGCGCCGGCCGCGTCCTTGCGTGAGCAGGTCGATGGCCTGATCGATGCGTAGCGCGCCGCCGGTCAAAACCACGATGCCGTCGGCGGATTCGACCGGTCCGGGGCGCGACAGCAGGCTGACCTCCTCGGTGAAACGCAGGAACCCACCGGCCAGATAACCCACGACCATCACGAACAAGGCGGCGAACGTCAGCAAGACACGCCGCCGACCGGGGGAGCGCCGCATGCGTCGCGATAGCCGAACACCGCCGGCTTCCATCTCGGGAGACCAAGCCGCCATTGTCATCTTACGATTGTCGTCCCTGAATGCGGCATCGTGTAGGCAAACCTTTGTCGGCGGCGTTCCGCAGAGCTTGTGACAACATGGTTAACGGCATCTTACCGCTCTACCGGCGAAAGCATGTCGATCGCCGCCAGATGGCGCATGACCGTCAGACGAGACGTAAACGCGGTTAATCCTCCGACGGTTGCAATCAGCACGACGACCCCGACATAGCCCATCCAGCCAATGGAAAACGACCCGAACAGCGCGCTGATCTGGTCGGCCTCCGGAGTTGCGCGGTTGCTTGTCGTCCACATCCCCATGGCGGCGAAAAGGACCAGGGCCACCGCCCCGCCAGCCACCGCCCCGACGAGCCCGAGGCGCAGGAAATGACGCTCGAACTCGCCGGCGATGAAGGACGACCGTGCGCCGACGAAATGCAGCACCTCGATGATCTGGCGATTGCCCGACATCGCGCCGCGGGTGGCAAAAACGACGGTGAGCACCGTTGCGATGAGCACCAGCGTCAGCACCGCGACGCCGACGAAGACTGTCGCCCGCGCCATGGTGACGAGGCGCGACACCCACGCCCGGTGATCGTCGAGCTCGGCCGCGGGAACCGCAGCGCGCAGCCGCGTCGCCAGCGCGAAGAAATCCGGCGGCGCGTCCTCGTCGATGGTGATGATCACGAGGCGCGGCACCGGCAGATCGTCGATATTGAGACCTTCTCCCAGCCACGGCTCCAAGAGCCGCGCGGTCGCGGCATCATCGAGAATCGTCGCATCGGCGATACCCGGCGTCGCCAGCGCCAGATCGCGAATGGCGACAAGCGTCGCCGCCATGTCGCGGCCCTCTTCCGGCTTCACCTGAACGGTGATCTCGCGGGAAATGTCGTTCTGCCATTGGGAGGCGGTGTCTGAGACGAGGGTGACGGCGCCGACCGTGAGGCTGGCGAGAAACGTCATAATGGCGATCACCGTCATCAGCGCCCGTCCGGCGACGTTCGCCGGCGGCACGATCGGGGTTTGGTGCTCGCGGCCCGGCCGCCCGGCGAGGCGCGCGACGAATGCGCGAAAATCCACCCATCGTTCCGTCAATTCAATCATAGATGTCCAGACGGCCGTCGGAGAGAACCAGGCGGCGGGCGGAGACCTGCTCCATCAGGTCGAGGTCGTGCGTAGCGATGACCACCGCCGTCCCGGTTCGGTTGAGTTCGAGAAAGAGCCGCAGCAACCGGCGGGCCAGCGGCGGATCGACATTGCCGGTCGGCTCGTCGGCCAACAGGATGTCCGGCTGGTCGATCAGCGCGCGGGCAATCGCGGCGCGCTGCTTTTCGCCGCCCGACAGGACCACCGGCGATGCATTCAGCCGCTCGCCCAAGCCGACCCATTTGATCAGGTCGATGACGTCCTGCCGATAAGAGGCCTCGTCCTTGCCGCGCACGCGCAGCGGCAGCGCCACGTTCTCGTAGGTGGTCAGATGCTCGAGCAGGCGGAAATCCTGGAAGACGACCCCGATCCGCCGCCTAATCGACGGCAGGTCCTTGCGCGCCAGCGTGGAGGCGTCGCGGCCGAGAACCGTGATCAGGCCGCGGGTGGGCTTGAGCGCGAGAAACAGCATGCGCAAAAGGCTGGTCTTGCCCGCCCCGGACGGGCCCGTCAGGAACTGGAAAGACTGCCGCTTGACCTCGAAGGAGAGGTCGCGAAGCACCTCCGGCCCCATATCGTATCGCAGCCCGACATTTTCGAACCGAATCACGTCGGAGCGCTCCCATCTCGTCGTTGTCGTCCGCCCAGCATGCGTGCGACTGTGTTGTTTGTTGGTCGCGCAAACGTCAACCCCGCACCGCGAACGGCGTGGCTTCACGGTTTGTTAAGCATGATTCCTTACCGGTTCCTGAACAAGGCAAAACAGAGGATGCGATGACCGAGTTTGGCGGCACATCCCAGGCAACGGCGGGCCGAACGCCGGCGGGACGACGAAGCGCGCTTTCCGGCAAGATCGCCGGTCCGCTCATCGATGGAACGGCCGAGGTGACGACCCGCCGGACGCTGCAAAAGTCCGCCGCGGAGATCGAGGCGGCGCGCCGCGGTCTGACGATCGAGCCCGACGACGCCGAGCCATCGCCGGCGCGGGCGTTTTTCGGACAGCGCGGCACGCGGGCATTCCGCGGCGAGACCGGATTCTCCGGCCCGCGCGACTTAGCACCCGACCTCTTCTCCCAAGCCTTCGCGCCCTCCCATTTCGTCTCCCCAGCCCCGTCCGAAGCGGCGGAGCGATCGATCCTGGCCCGCGCCCGTGCCATGCGGCTGCGCAACGCAGCCCTGGTCGTCGGCGGATTTCTGATCGGCCTTTTCGCCGTTCCCGCGCTGCTGTTGTCCACCCCGCGATCTCCGATCGCCGCGCCTTTGGCCGATTCGAGCCTTTCCGGCCTCCTGCTCCGTGACATCGAGGCGAATATCGCGCCGCGCGGCGACGGCGCCGTTCTTTCGGTTGCCGGGATCGTGGCCAACGAAACGGCGACGGCGGCGCTGCTTCCGCCGCTCCGCATCGTGCTGACCGGGCCGGGGGGCGATCTTCTCACCAAGCCGCTCAGGGCCGGCGTCGAACGGCTGGCTCCCGGCCAGTCGGTGCGCTTCGTCTCGGCCCTGGCGGTTCCTGCCGGCATCGCGGGCGACGTCAGCGTCCGCTTCGACGACGCCGGAAAGCCGCGCCCATGATCACCGTCCGGGGCAAGCAGATCGCGACCCTGTTCGACCAGGATCGGATCGCGGCGGAAGTCGCGCGCGTCGCAAACGACATCGCGGCGACGCCGTCGACGGACCTTCTGGTGATTTCGGTGCTGAAGGGCTCGTTCGTGTTCGCCGCCGACCTGATCCGCGCGCTGCACCACGCCGGCCTGGCGCCGGAAGTCGAGTTCATCACGCTATCCAGCTATGGCGCGGGAACCGAAGGCGGCGAGGTGCGGGTACTGCGCGATATCGAAAGCGCCGTTGAGGGCCGCACCGTCCTTCTCATCGACGACATCCTGGAATCGGGGCGGACGGTCAAATTCGCCCGCGACCTGATGCGCTCGCGCGGCGCCAAGGAGGTGAAGATCGCCGTCCTCCTCGACAAGCGAATGCGGCGCAAGGCCGACATCGAGGCCGATTATGTCGGCTTCGACTGCCCCGACCATTTCGTCGTCGGCTATGGCATGGATGTCGGGCACGCCTTTCGCGAGCTGCCATTCGTCGGCCGCGTCGTCGAATAATCCACAGGCGCCGAAACCATTCGTCAGCGATTGGTATGTACTGGTCAGCTACACGTCAGTTTCGACGTCTACTGGCATAAGGTGGTTTTGCGTATGGTCAAAGCAGGAGGCTTTGAGTGGCACGAATTCTGATCGCGGAAGACGATCCGAGTGTTCGCGTGCTGGTGTCGCGTGCCCTTGGGCTCGAGGGTCACGAGGTGACCGTCGCCGAGGATGGCGAGTTGGCGCTCGATATTCTGGTCGAATGCGACGGCGATTTCGATTTCGTCCTGTCCGACATCCGCATGCCGGCGATGACCGGAATCGAACTCGCGCACGAGATCGGCGCCTCCTGGCCCGACCTGCCGGTGCTCCTGATGACCGGCTACGCCGAGCAGAAGGAAGCCGCGGACGACCTGGCGGCGATCATCGAGGGCGTCGTCGAAAAGCCGTTCTCGATCGTCGAGATCCGCCGCGAAGTCGGGCGCATTCTCGCCGAGCGGGCGGCCGCGAAACAATCGGACGAGAACGAGGATACGGGCAACCTGTCGATCCGCCGCTGCGCCTGACCACAGATCCCGCGCCGACAGGTCTCAACCCGGAAACGTCAGCGCGAGAAGGTCGCCGCGCGGAGCCGCATCGTCCCGACCACCGAGCAGGCGATCGACATCGTCATGAGTGGCCCGCCAGATCGGCACCGCCTCGACGAGCAGGTCGCGGCCAGCCTCGGTCAGCGAGAGGCGGCGGCTGCGCTTGTCCTTCGTGTCGGGCAATATCGTCAAAAGCCCCCGCCGCTCGAGCGGTTTCAGATTCGCCGTCAGCGTCGTGCGGTCCATCGCCAGCAATGCCGCCACGTCACCGAGGCGCGGCGGCTCGGGCCGGTTGAGCGAGATCAGCAGCGAATATTGACCATTGGTCAGACCCACGGGTTTCAGCGCCTCGTCGAAGCGGCGTCCGATCGCCCGCGCCGCGCGCTGCAGATGCAGACACAGGCAGCGGTCGCGGACTTCGTGGGTCGTGGCCAGGGGGAGATCGTCGCGCATAACAATCATATTATGTTGACATCAACGTTTTTGTCCACTTATTATTCCGGACCACCACAAGAGGGAGCCCGGTTCGTCTATGAACGTCTATATCAATTTGCCCGTTGCCGACCTTGTCCGATCGCGTCGCTTTTTCAGCGTGCTCGGTTTCGAGTTCAACGATCAGTTCAGCGACGCCACCGCGCTCGCCATGCGGATCAGCGATACCTGCTTCGCCATGCTGCTGACGCACGAGAAGTTCGCCAGCTTCACGCCCAGGCGGATCGCCGATGCCCGCGAGACCAGCGAAGTCCTGACCGCGCTGCAGTTGGAAAGCCGCGAGGCGGTCGACCGGCTGACGGACATGGCGCTCGCGAGCGGCGGCGGCGTGGTGCGCGATGCCGAGGACCACGGCTTCATGTACGGCCGCGCATTCGCCGACCCCGACGGCCATATCTGGGAGCTGTTCTGGATGAATGCAGAGGCCATGGGAGGCGACAAATGAGCGACAAGCCGCAGGTGCGCACCTGCCTGTTGTTCGACGGCCGGGGCGAAGACGCGGCGAAGTTCTATGTCTCGCTGCTGCCCGACAGCCGGATCGAGGACATCGTGCGCCCCGGCCCGGACGGCCCGGCGCTGGTGGTGGAATTCACCCTCGCCGGTGCACCTTACATGACGCGGAATGCCGGGCCGCAATTCGCGCATACGCCGGCCGCGTCGATCTCCGTTCTCACCGCAGACCAGGCTGAAACGGATCGGCTCTGGGATGCGCTGCTTGAGGGCGGCGGCAGCGCGGGGCACTGCGCCTGGCTCACCGACAAATTCGGCGTTTCCTGGCAGATCGTCCCGGACGCCGTTCCGCGGCTGCTGGGCGCGGACGACAAGGCTGCCGCCATGCGGGCGCGTGATGCCATGATGACGATGGGCAAGATCGATATCGCCGCGCTGGAAGCGGCATTTGAAAACGCGTGAAGGAGGAAGAAAGATGAGCAGCAACCCGAAATCCGCCGCCGAACTCGCCGCCAATTTCGGCATGCATTCGGTCAGCCCACATCTCGTATGCCGGGGTGCGGCCGATGCCATCGCCTTCTACGAGCAGGCGTTCGGCGCAACGAAGATGATGGTCCTGCCCGGACCGGACGGCAAGATCATGCATGGCTGCGTCTCGATCAACGGTTCGTCGGTCATGCTCGTCGATGAAAACCCCGAATACGGGCTGAAATCGCCCACGCTGCTCGGGGGGAGCCCGGTGACCATGCACCTGATCGTCGACGACGTGGACGCCGACCGCCAAGGCCCTCGCCGCGGGTGCCACCGTGGTGATGCCGATCGCGGACATGTTCTGGGGTGACCGCTACGGCGTCGTCGAGGACCCGTTCGGGCATCGCTGGTCCATCGCCACCCCCACGCGCGAACCGATGACCGAAGCAGAGCTGCGGGACGCCGCCAAAAGCGCCTTCGCCTGAACCACACCAAACCGGGAGAAAACCAATGGCCTATATCGACGGAATGATCGCCGCGGTCCCGACCGCCAACAAGGACGCCTTTCGCGAGCACGCCGTGAAGGCGGGGGCGATCTTCAAGGAGCACGGGGCGCTGTCGCTGACCGATTGCTGGGGCGACGACGTGCCGGAGGGCAAGCTGAACTCCATGCACACCGTCGTGATGCGCAAGCCGGATGAAACGGTGGTGTTTTCCTGGATCGTCTGGCCATCGAAGGCCGTGCGCGACGCGGGGATGCAAAAGGTGATGGAGGATCCGCGCATGCAGGCGGGGACCATGCCCTTCGACGGCAAGCGCATGATCTTTGGCGGGTTCGAGGTGATCGTCGAGGGATAGCGGCCACTCCTGAAGCCGTTCTCCTACGGCGTCTTCAGCAGCCGCTCCAGATAGTCTCGTTCGAGCTGCGGTGACAGGGCGTCGCCGAGGCGGTTGCGGATGGCGTCGAGAATGCGCCGGGCGCGCTGGGTGTCGATCTCGTCCGGCACGCCGACATCCTGGCCGAAGTCCGGTCCCTCGGTCTGGCGCTGCCGGCCGAGCGGATCGCGGCCGGAGCGCTGCTGCTGGCCGCCAAAGCCCTGCCCCATCTGCCCTTGCGCGCCCTGGCTGCCCTGCCCCTGCATGGCTTCCTGCATCTGCCGCATCATGTCCTGCCCGCCACGGCGCAGCGCCTCCATGGCGCGGCCCTGCTCCCCGACGGCCTCGCCGTCGTTGCCCTGGCCCAGCGCGCCTTCGGCCTTGCCCATCGCCTCGCCGGCCTCGCCGAAGCCGTCGGACGGCTCCATGCCCATGCCTTCCAACTGCTTCTGAAGGGCCTCCAACTCCTGCTGGAGCTGGCCCTGCTGCTCCTGCAACTGCTTCATCATCTCCTGGAGCTGTTCGGCGGTCATCGGCTCGCCTTGCTGGCCGTCCTGCGGCTGGCCCTGTTGAGACTCACCGGGCCGGCCTTGCTGGCGGTCCTGTTGCTGGCGCTCGAACTGCCGGCGGCCGAGATCGAAGGTCTGGTCCTTCAGCTGCTGCTGGCGCTGCAGCATCTCGCCGAGCTTGTTCATCTGCTGCTGCATGGCGCTTTGTTGGCCCTGCTGCTGCTGGCCGGGCCGCATCGCCTGGAGATTATCCATCATCTGCTGGAGTTCGGACAGAAGCTGCTGGGCGGCGTCCTTGGAGCCGGATTTCGCCAGATCCTCGATCCGGTCCATCATCCGCTCCAGATCCTGCGGACGCAGCTCCTGCATGTCGCCCATCTGCAGCTGGTCCTGGCTCATCGGCGGCTGGTTGCGCATCGCTTCCGCCAAGGCCTGCATATATTCGCGCATCGCCTCGCGCAGTTCCTGCATCAGCCGGTCGATCTCGGCGTCGGACGCGCCTTCCTCCAGCGCCTCGGCGAGCTGTTCGCGCGCGTCGCGCAGCCGCCGCTCGGCCAGCGACAGATTGCCGTCCTCGATACCGAGGGCGATCTCCCACAGGAAGTCGACCGACGACAGCAATGCCTCGTCGCTGTAGGCGGTGGCGATGCGGGTGCGCGCGGCACGGAGCGCCAGATAGTCGGCCGGGTTCTCGATGAACTCCTCGCCGCGCAGGGTGACCGCGTCGAGCATCTCGACCACGCGCGGCACCGCGTTCGCATCGAGCGCCAGTATCCGCCGCTGCTCGACGACGGCGCGAGCGAGCGGATTGGTGAACCGCCGCTCGGGCAATGTCAGCGGCATCGTTTCGGAACGACCGGACTGGCCGGCGTCATCGGTGGCAACCAGCGTCATCGCCACCTTTGCCCCGGCATAAGGACTTTCGGTCAGATCGGCGCTGGTGCGCCCCTCGGCCGCGCCCTTGGTGCGACGGGGCAGAGCAAGGTTGATCTCGGGCGCGGCGACCAGCGGCCGGGCATTGGCAGCGACGACATCGTCGGCGACGACGATCTCCGCGCGGCCTTTGCGCACGCCGTAATCGTCGGTGACCGTATAGGCGAGCTGCAGCGCGCCGTTACGGGCTTCGCTCGGCTCCTCCTTGAAGGCGATCTTAGGATCGGCGTCGGGCGTCACCGCGAAAGTCCAGCGACCGAGCGTCGAAAAGGCAGTGGCAAGCGCCGCCTCGCCGCTTTCTTCCAGGGCAAAGGCGTATTCGCGCGGACCGGCCGCGACCTTCGCCAGCTTCGGCGCCTCGCCATCCCCCGCCGTCTCGGCCTCTTCGTCGGCGCCGACCGGTGCGACGGTGATCGGCTCCGCGCCTTCAGCCGTCGCAGTGAAGACGAGGTCGGCGGCCGCACCGTCGGACAGACGGACGGACAGGACGCTGCCCTCGGGAACCCCGATCGGCCCGTCACCCGCGCCGCCGGCGTCGGTCAAGAAGATCGGCGCCCGGCCGGTATAGCTCGGCGGCGTCACCCAGGCGTCGACACGGGCGACGGTCACCGCTTCGGCGTCCGCCGGGGCGAACGCGTCGAGAACCCGGCCGCCGCCGGGGCCGAAAGAAAACGCGAAGGCGGTGACCAGGAGCAGCGCGACAAGTGCCCGCAGGCCAAAGGGGTCCAGCCGTTCGGTCCGGGTGTTGGGGGAGCCGCCGCTGAGATTGCGCAGCCGCTCGGCCATGCGCCGCTGGTGCTCGTGCCACAGGGCTTTAGCGAAGGGATCGTCCGAGACGGCGTGGTCGCCCTGCACCCGCAGCGGCTGGTGGGCCAATCGGCTGACGCTTTCGATCCGGGCGTCGACGTCGCCGGCCGTCGGCAGCCGCAGCCCACGGTTGAACCAGAGCGCGGCCACGGCAAGGCCGGACAGAACCGCCAGAACGGCGCCGCGGCCATAGAACGGCATCGCTGCGAACAGGCCAAACCAGGAAAGAATCAGGAAGACGCCGGCGAGACTGGCGAAGGCCAGGACGAGCGGCCACGCCCGCTCGACGAGGAGCGCCGTGGCGGCGAATTTTCGCGTCAACGCGATCCGTCCGGCCTTGGTCCAGTCGTTGTGCCGGTCGGTCTCGGCCATGGGCCCGCTCTCGTTCTTTTTACGTGCGGAGAACCTTACCGGATTTTACGGCGAAGGCGAGGCGAGTGACGCAGGTGTGAAGGCGTGCCAACCGCGATCAAACGTCGCCCTCTAGCCACGGCGGCAGTCGGTCGAGGCCGATCAACTCCTCGATGGTCTGGCGCGGGCGGACGACATGAAAGGCGTCGTCCCGGACCATGACTTCCGCGATCAGGGGGCGGGAATTGTAGGTGCCCGACTGCACCGCGCCATAGGCCCCGGCGGAGGAGACATAGACGAGATCGCCCGCTTCGACGCTGGGCAGGTCGCGGTCCTTGGCGAGGAAATCGCCGCTCTCGCAGACCGGTCCGACGACGTCGGCGACGATCCGTCGCGCGTCCGGATCATCAACCACCGGATGGATGTCGTGCCAGGCGTCATACAGCGTCGGGCGAATCAAATCGTTCATCGCCGCGTCGACGATGACGAAAGTCTTGCCCTCCGCCTTCTTCACATAGAGGACCTTGGTCACCAGAATGCCGGCATTGGCGGCGATCAGCCGGCCGGGCTCGAACACCACCTGGCAGTCGAGGTCGCGCACATGCCGCTTGACGATCTCGGCATAGGCCGGCGGCTCCGGCGGCGGCGCGTTGTCGCGGCGATAGGGCACGCCGAGCCCGCCGCCAAGGTCGATGTGATCGATCGTGTGACCTTTCACGCGCAGCTTGCGCACCAAATCGGCGAGACGGTCGAACGCCTCGTCGAAGGGCTCCAACTCGACGATCTGGCTACCGATATGCATGTCGATGCCGGAGACGTGAATGCCGGGCAGCGAACGGGCACGATCGTAGACCGCCTCGGCGCGCTCGAAGGCGATGCCGAACTTGTCGGACTTCTTGCCCGTGGAGATCTTGGCGTGGGTGCGCGCGTCGACATCCGGATTGATGCGGAAGGACACATTGGCGCGGATACCGGCCTGTGCCGCGCGGGCCGAGATCGCGTCCAACTCGGGCTCGGATTCCACGTTGAAGCAGAAGATCCGCGAGGCGAGAGCCAGATCGATCTCCTCGATGGTCTTGCCGACCCCGGAGAACATGATCTTCTCTGGCGGAATCCCGGCCTTGAGCGCGCGCAGCAATTCGCCGCCCGACACCACGTCGGCCCCCGCCCCGAGCCGGGCCAGCGTCGCCAGCACCGCCTGGTTGGAGTTCGCCTTCATGGCGTAGCAGACCAGCGCGTCGATATCGGCGAAGGCGCGGGCGAAGACCTCGTAGTGCCGGGTCAGTGTCGCGGTCGAATAGCAATAGAACGGCGTGCCGATGTCGCGCGCGATCGCCGCCACACTGACGCCCTCGGCGTGGAGGGCGCCGTCCCGGATTTCGAAATGATTCATGGCAAGGCTTGCGGTGGTCGAAGCGGAATAACCGGCTCGGTTTCGGACCTAGTGGTCCGATTTCGACATTTGCATCCCGCTTGGAGCACCCTGGCAAGCAAATGTCGAAATCAAAGGGCCACTAGCAACTTTATGACTCTCGTGGATTTTTCAAATTTGACATTTGATTTGGAGTCCGCCGCACGTGGGTTTCAAATGTCAAATTTAATCCACTAGTTCAGCAGCGGATCGAGGAAGAACCGTTTGCCGGAGGCGTCTTTGTTCCGGGTGACCTCGGCGGCGCTGACCATATTGTCGTTCTGGACATCCGAGATCCGTGCGGCACGAACGGCTGTGCCGGTCTCGCCGCTGCCGAGGATGTTGGTAGTCCCGCCTTGGGTCTGTTCCGCCACCACGGCGGGCACCTCGTTGGTGTCCGGCGCCACCGGCAGGTTCTTCACGCCGCAGCCGCCAAAAACCGACAGCGCAGCCAGAATCAGCACCGGCTTGGCCGCAAGGCTCGATCGCTCCGTCATCTCGTCACCCCTCAGCACATCGCCAACCGTCGATCCCCGTCACCGCGGTGATAACGGTTCGCGACGAAGAAATCACCACCCGCGGCGACTATTCGCCATCGCCGCCGAGTCGATCGCGCCAATAGGCGATCTGGGCGCGGACATTGGCGGGCGCCGTGCCGCCGAAGCTGGTGCGACTGTTCACCGAAGCATCGACGCCGAGCACGGAATAGACCGCGTCGGTGATCCGCGCCTCCAGCGTTTGCAGAAGATCCAACGGCAGATCATCGAGCCCGACGCCGCGCTCCTCGGCGAGCGCCACCGCCCGTCCGGTCACATGATGCGCCTCGCGGAACGGCAGCCCCAGTTCCCGCACCAACCAATCGGCGAGGTCGGTGGCGGTGGAAAAGCCGTGGCCGGCCGCCCGGCGCATCGCCTCGGTTTCGATGGTCATGTCGCGGACCATGCCGGTGGCGGCGGCGAGCGCCAAGGCCAGCGAATCGATCGCGTCGAAGACCTGTTCCTTGTCTTCCTGCATGTCCTTCGAATAGCTGAGCGGCAGCCCCTTCATCACGGTCAGCAGCGAGATCAGCGCGCCATTGATGCGGCCGGGCTTGGCCCGAACCAGTTCGGCAGCGTCCGGGTTCTTCTTCTGCGGCATGATCGAGGAGCCGGTCGAGAACGCGTCGGACAGCCGGACGAAGCCGAATTGCGGCGTCGACCAGATGACGATCTCTTCGGCGAGACGCGACAGATGCGTGCCGCAGATCGCGGCCACCGAGAGAAATTCCAGGGCGAAGTCCCGGTCGGACACCGAATCGAGCGAGTTGCGGGTCGGCTCGCGAAAGCCCAGCGCTTCCGCCGTCTGGTGCCGGTCAATGGCAAAGCCGGTGCCGGCAAGCGCGGCGGCGCCGAGCGGACATTCGTCGAGACGGGTGATCGCGTCATGGCAGCGCGACAGGTCGCGGGCCGCCATTTCGACATAGGCGAGGCAATGGTGGCCGAAGGTGACCGGCTGGGCGACCTGGAGATGGGTGAAGCCGGGCATGATCGTGTCGGCATGCGCCTCGGCCTTGTCGAGCAGCGCGCCGATGAAGGCTTCGAGCGCTTCGGCAAGCGAGCCGAACGCCGCCTTCACGTGCAGGCGGAAATCGACCGCGACCTGGTCGTTGCGCGAACGGGCGGTGTGCAACCGGCCGGCCGCCGGGCCGATCAGTTCGGCCAGCCGCGCCTCGATATTCATATGGATGTCCTCGCGCTCTCGCGAGAAAGTGAAGCGCCCCTCGGCGATCTCGGCGCGGATGTCCTCCAGACCCGCTATGATCTGGCTGGCATCCTCCGCCGAAATGATGCCTTGATCGGCCAACATGGCGGCATGGGCTTTCGAACCGGCGATATCCTCGTCATAAAGCCGTCGATCGAAATCGATGGAGGCGTTGATCTCCTCCATGATGGCGTCGGGTCCGGCGGCAAAGCGACCACCCCACATCGCATTGCTGGACGTGGGGACGTTGCTTGACTTGGGAACGTTGCTGGTCTTCTGGCGCATGAATACTCGAAAGGGCTTTTGACGGTATGTCCGAGGAAACACGACAGGCTTCGAACGGGCGGCGGCTCGGTGTCATCGCCGGGATCGCGCTGATCTCAGGCATCGCGGCGGGCGGTGTCGTCCTATACGTGAGCGAGACGGGGTCTGGCAACGAAGTCGCCGCCACGTCCTGCCCGGCCGACGAGGCGATCTATGCCGCGATCGACGGCGCGGCGCGCGGCGAGGTCGCGGCCGTGCAGGCGCTCGACGCGCCCTTCGACATCTCCGCGATGGCGTTTACGGACGGCGACGGCCAGCCGGCAAGCCTGAAGGATTTTTCCGGCAAGACGCTGCTGGTCAATCTGTGGGCGACCTGGTGCGTGCCCTGCCGGCTCGAGATGCCGGCGCTCGACGCGCTGGAGCAGCAGGAGGGAGGCGAGGATTTCGCCGTGATCCCGATCAACATCGACACCGGCAGTATCGACAAGCCGAAGAAGTTCTACGCCGAGACCAAGCTCACCGCCCTGCCCCTGTATCGCGACGAAACGATGGGCGTGTTCGACGATCTCAAAGGGCGAGGGCTGGCTTACGGCCTGCCCGTCTCGGTACTGGTCGGACCCGACGGCTGCGCTCGCGCGGCGATCAACGGCCCGGCGGAGTGGGCGAGCCCGGATGCGGTGAAGCTGATCGAGGCGGTCAAGAAGAGCGGGCGCACGGTGTGAGGGGGCTTCTATCGAGCCCGCCGCCGGAACCCATTATTTTCAGTTAGACTTGTAGGTAAGGCAAAATCACCTTACCTTTCCTGGAGGTGAGGATGAGGCGAGGCCAATGACAAAGCTCACGGTCACGGCGAAGGGTCAGGTGACGCTGCGCAAGGATGTGCTGAAGCACCTTGGCATCATGCCCGGCGACAAGATCGAGGCCGACATGCAACCGGACGGAAAGGTCCTGCTGCAGAGCGAACGAAAAACCGGTTCGCTTGAGAATTTCTTCGGCAGCCTGGAAGGCTACTACGACGGCCCACCTTTGACGATCGACCAGATCAACGAAGCGATCGAGAAGGGCTGGGCTGGCGAGCCGTGAGGATCACAGTTGATACGAACGTGCTCCTGAGAGCCGCCATAAACGACGATCCGGCAAGCGGTTCCAAAGCGCGCGATCTCCTACAACACGCGGAACTCGTGGTCGTCTCACTCGCCTCGCTTTGCGAATTTGTGTGGGTCGCGTCGCGCACCTACAAACTGCCCCGTGCGGCCATTGCAAGCGCAATCGGAGATTTGCTTTCCGGCAACCAGGTCGTCTGCGACCGGGCGGCGGCCGAGGCCGGCCTTGCCATGCTGGTGGCCGGCGGGGATTTCGCGGACGGCATCATCGCGTTCGAGGGCCGCAGGCTCGGCGGAGACATCTTCGCGACCTTCGACAAAAAGGCGGCGCGCCTGATTGCTGAGACAGGCGGGCGCGTCGAACTGCTTTGAAGATGCCCGCGCCGGCGCGACCACCCGCTAGTAGTGGTACGACTCCGACGCTTCGAGCCCGCGCCAGCGACCCTGCCGGACGAAACGGACGTTCGCGTTTGGTTGCCGGGAGACCGCTTTTTCGATCTTCCCCCCGCTCAAACGGCCACTTTTGCCCTTTTCGGAAACGTATGAGTCTTGGCTGGCACTAATACCAACGGGAGCGAAGGCCGACTCTTCGGGGATTCCCAAGCTGACAGAATTCTGAATCACTGTGGCAAACGGAGGTTTGTCATGGCAGCACCGGTTCCCCTTCGC